>JBILPY010000473.1:0-3993 GCA_044373575.1 Prosthecobacter sp.
ATGCCCACCGTCGTGTATTGACCGAAGATGGTCAGCTTATCAACGGTGATCTCGGGATGAATCCAGGTGAATCCGTCGCCCTGCGTAATGCATGAGCCGCGCAATTCACTGACCATGTAATCGCTGCCCCAGAGCACACGACGCGGCCCGAGAATCTCGATCGCTGCTCGAAATGCACCGGCCTGCGTCACAGCGGAGGTATCGATGACCACATTGTCGAGGTCGATGAGGTGATGCAGCCCTTCACGGGCATGGCGGTAGTTAAAAGACCGCGCCACATGCGCCAGGATCAGCTTGCAGCGCGGGTAGCGACGGCACAGTCGCTGGATCGCCTCCACATTGCGAGGATCAGTGATGCCATCCGCCAGCATGATGTGCAGCATCATGCAGCCATCGTAATCATGGCAGATCTCCCACATCCACTCTGGAGCAAAGGATTCGATCTCCGCCTCCTTCGTGTCTGGCACATCGGCATAGAGACGATAGGGCTTGATGCCAACGAAGATACCCTTGCTCATCAGTCGCCGCACCTCCGCCGGATCATCCGTCGGCGCAGCAAGCACGAGCGCGCGGGAATTTGTGCTCACATCAATCTGCGACTGCACCCAGGCATTCTCACCCACTCGATCATTACCAGCACTCGGATAGCCGAAAAACAGCCCCTCCACTTCCCTGCCCGGCATCCAGAGCTGCATCGCCGCTTGGAAATCGGCCATGCCATAGCCACGATCCTCATCGAGAAACACCGGCCGCTTCCCCTCAGCGAAGTGGCGCGAGTGAAACAGGTGCGTGTGCACATCGAAGACCTTCTCCGGCACAAAGCCATCGATGGCGCGATGCAGTAGCTTGCGGTCAGTGTCGTTGAGTTCTGTGACGAGTTTGAGAGACATGCGCTGATGTTGCTCATCGCCAGATCGCGCGACCAGCAGAAGTTCCTGGTCAGTTTCTGATGCCAGAGACAAGGCTCACGCCATGAGTGAAAGCACTTTGGCCGACGTTATTCCTTCTGATGAAGACATTCCCCCTCCTTGCCTCACTTGCTCTCGCCCTCACCCTTCAAGCCGAAGACCTGCATCCAGCCGCAGATGCCGCAGGTTTTGTTCCTCTCTTTAACGGCAAAGATCTGACGGGATGGCAGACCACGGGAAACTGGGTCGTGGAGCCAGACGGCAACATCGCCCTCAAGCCACGCGAAGGCGAAAAAGGTTGGCAACGCTACGACGCCTACCTTTCCACCGTGAAGAAGTATGGTGACTTCGTGCTCGACCTGGAATTCAAGTTTGAACCCACGGGCAACTCGGGTGTTTTTATGCGCGTCGGTGATCTGAAAGATCATGTGAAGAGTGGCTTCGAGGTGCAGATCCTCGACACCTATGGTCTCGCCAAACCCGGTCATCATGACTGCGGCGGCATCGTTCATGCCATGGGGCCGACCAAGAACATGGTGAAGCCTGCTGGAGAATGGAACCGCTACACGATCACCGTGAAGGGACGCCAGGTGAAGGTCGTCTTCAATGGCGAGCAGGTCATCGACATGAACCTCGACGACACCGTGAAGAAGGACCGCCCGAATGAGGGCCACATCGCCTTCCAGGACGAGGCCAAGCTGGTGTGGTATCGCAACGTGCGGATTCGGGAGTTGAAGTAACCTACCCTGCCCTGCCGGCAGACGCTCTCCATTGAGAAAAAAGCTCTTGCTGTCGATCATATATGATCTATGACCACAACTGTCAGAGCTTTTCTCCATCCAAACGCACCCTCAAACCATGACCATCCAACGCATCGGCATCATCCTCAACGGCGTCACCGGACGCATGGGCACGAATCAGCATCTCGTCCGCTCCATTCTCGCCATCATCCGCCAGGGCGGCATCCGCATTTCGGATGATCTGACGCTCATGCCGGACCCGATTTTGACCGGACGCAGTGCCAGCAAACTCCAGGCGCTCGCGGCCAAGCACAGCTGCGAAAAGACCGGCCCTCTGAAGACCAGCACCGACCTCGCCGCTGTGCTGGCAGATCCGGCTTACCCGATCTTCTTTGATGCCTCGGGCACGCTACATCGCGCTCGCTTTGTCGAGATGGCGGCAGCGGCTGGGAAGGCGATCTACTGTGAGAAACCGACGGCGGTGGAGACGGTCGAGGCCCTTCGTCTGGCCGACATTTGCGAGAAGGCAGGCGTGAAGAACGGCGTCGTGCAGGACAAGCTCTGGCTTCCCGGCATCCGCAAGCTGGCGCTGCTGCAAACCCAGGGCTTCTTTGGTCGCATCCTCAGTGTGCGTGGCGAGTTCGGCTACTGGGTCTTCACCGGTGAACACGAGGGCCAACCTGCCCAGCGTCCTTCGTGGAATTACCGCAAGGTCGATGGCGGCGGCATCATCGTCGATATGCTCTGCCACTGGCGTTACGTGATCGACAATCTCTTCGGCGAAGTCACTGGCGTGAGCTGCCTCGGAGCCACGCACATCCCGCAGCGTGTGGATGAAAAGGGCGCAACCTATCCCTGCGATACCGACGACTCCTGCTATGCCACCTTTGAGACAAATCAGAACATCATCTGCCAGTTCAACAGCTCCTGGACCGTGCGCGTGCGCCGCGATGACCTCTTCACCATGCAGGTCGATGGCACTCATGGTTCGGCGATTGTTGGCCTGCGGAAGTGCTGGTTCCAGTCCCTCTCCGGCACACCGAAACCGGTGTGGAATCCTGACATCGACTCCCCGATCAATCACTACGCCCACTGGCAGGAAGTGCCGGACACGGCGGAGTATGACAACGCCTTCAAAGTGCAGTGGGAGATGTTCATCAAGCACGTCGCTCTCGACACGCCTTTCCGCTGGAGCCTGCGTGAAGGTGCCAAAGGCGTGCAGCTCGCTGAACTCGGTCTGCAAAGCTGGGCCGAGCGCCGCTGGCTGGATGTCCCCGCACTCTGATCCGCTCAGAGCGCCAGATGTCCGAGCGCCAGCAGCCCGTAGTAGGTGTACTCCGGGTCGAGGGTGTCATCGGTCCAGTTTCCATGGAAGCCGCCGGCGGCACTCCAGAGTGAGTCGATGAAATCCAGGCAGGGCTCCTTCACCCGAGCGATGGCGTCTGCGTTGTTCGACAGAGCATGCAGCGCTACTGCCGTGGAAAGCAGATCCGGGATCGGCGCTCCCGGCACTGCTAGGAAGCCACCCGCTGGCAGGCACTGCCGCACCAGCCACTCCACCGCAGCAGACGGAGCAGGCATCTGCATGTTTCGGTAGAGGGAAAGCATGGCCGAAGTCGCTGTCGTGGAACCGAGTATCAGTCCGGGCTCGTTTGACCAAGCTCCATCGGGCGTTTCCAGGCTGTCCATGCACTTGGCAATGCTCAGCGGGTCCGGCGGCAGCAAACCTAAATCTTGGTAGGCTCCGAAAGCGATCAGACATCCGTAAGCACTGCCATTCTTCCGACCAGGAGCCTGATGATACCCACCATCCGGCGTGCGCCATGCTTCGAGACGATTCGCCAGCGTTTGCTTCTGCTCCGCCGTGAGCCCGCCACCAATGTTCCCCCAGCAGCGCGCTAGGCATGAGAGATGTACAAAGTCGAGTCCTTCTCCATCGCCAAACGCAGTCAACCAGGCTCGCAGCGAGTCCTTCGGCACTTCCTTTTGCAGCGCCATCAGGCCTTCAATGCCGAAGACTGTGTAGTAGAGGTCTGGTCGGTCCGCGCGGTCGAGAAACCCGCCATCGGGGTGCATTCGCGAGCGGATGAACTCCGCGACCAAATCAGCTGAATCGCCGAGCAGTTTCGGAGCCACGCGAGCAACTTGGAGCATTTCGAGACGGAAGCTCATGCTCTCACAGCTTCTCCGGCTCCTGCAGCAGCTTCGCCACCATCGACAGCAGTCGTCCGGCGGCACCGCCGTCGCAGACGCGGTGGTCGAAGCTGAGGGTGATCTCGGCTTCCGTCACAGGGATGAACTGATTCACCTCTTCGCTCCAACGCGGGACTTTGCTGCCTGCGCCA
>JBILPY010000068.1:0-12994 GCA_044373575.1 Prosthecobacter sp.
TCTGCCGCGAGACTGCTTCGCAGGAGACTCTTAGCTCAGAGTCTCGGCGCGCAGCGCCTCTCCCAGTCTCAAATTCTCCCAGCCTCAAAGTCTTCTCCGCCATGCCCTTCGACCCAAATCTCCCCCAGGAACTGACGCCAGCAGATGCGGCGCAAATGCGCAACCAATTCAACGGTCTCAAAGCCTTGATCGATGCGGTCTCCGGCGTGACCTCCGCCGTGGTGGATGGGGTGACGACGCTGGACCCCGGTCTGCCAGCGAATGCTTCCGTGAGTGTGATCGGCAACACGCTGCACCTCACCTTTGACATCCCGCGTGGCAATGACGGCGCGCAGGGTCCCCAAGGCGCGACGGGTGCTGTGGGACCGCAAGGTCCGCAGGGCCAGCCCGGTGATCCCGGTGGCCCACCCGGCCCCGCTGGTGCGGAGGGTCCCCCCGGCCCGCAAGGCCCGCAGGGCCTGCCCGGTGAGGTGAGCCTGACGGATCTGAACAACGGTCTGCTCAACACGCTGAGCCAGACGAGCGCGAACACGAACGCGGTGACCACGCTGGACTTCCCCTTTGCCGATCCTGATGTGGAGGTGCTGCGGCAGGCCTACAACTCGCTGGTCACGACGCTGCGGCGGTGAGTTCCTTGTTCTTGGTTCGTGGTTGGTAGCGGAAGGCATGAGCGTTCCGTGGCTCGGATGTAGCCTAGGCTTTTCCGTTCTCCGTTCTCCGTAGCAGCACTGCGAAGGTCGTAAGCTTTACTGCGAAGGATGAAGCGCGTGAAAACGGCTGCGCCGGAGACTGCTTCCCAGGAGACGGGGAGACGCGCTGCGCGCGGAGATGTCTCGAAGTCTCACGCTCTCATGCTCTCCGCGCGCAGCGCGCAGCGCGTCTCGCGGCACAGCCGCTCTCCAAGTCTCAAAGTCTCCGCGCGCCAGATGGCGCGCGCTGGGGCTGGACGCGATAAGCCCTGCGGCTTTTGACCGCAGGGCTTTTTGATTGCACGGAGGGTTCGGGATCAGCGGGCGGGCCAGATGCTGATGGTGCCGCTGGTGGCGCTGGCGAGCGGGCCGGCGGAGATCAGGAGGCGGTTCAGCTCGGTGCCCAGCTCGCGGCGTTTGATGATGGTGGCGTGGTTCTGGAAGTTCCAAGCGCCGGAATACATGCGATACCAGGAGCCGAGGGCATTGGGCTGGCCAGCGGCGGGGGAGACGACGTTGCGCTCCCAGGGTTCCATCATGGTGGCGGGGATGGGCAGGTTCAGACGCTGCCTGGTTTCGAGGGTGATGGGACCGCTGAAGAGGCCGACACCCATGGCGGAGTCGATGCTGACCATGCCGTCGCTGTCGGTTTCATTGTCGGAGGCACCACGCAGGAAGTGAATGGGGGCACCTTCGAGGCCGATGAAGGGGAGGCGCTCGCCGGGATTCGACATGCGGAGGGGGATGCCATAGACGGCCCAGGCGCGGCGGACGATGTCGAGGTTTTTGCTGGCGGCACCGGCGGTGAGGATGCGGCCCCAGTCACCACCGACGGAATTGTGGAGGGCGTAGTCGAGACCCATAAGAGCATTGGTCATGTGATTGATGTGGAACTGTGAATGGTTGGGCAGGAGGGATGCGGCGGATGGGCCACCGGAACCATTGAAGGTGGCTGCGGCGAAGAATTCAGCACCAGGGGTGCGGCCGCCGTAGAGGAAGAAGGGGATGCGGGTGCCATCACTACGGACCATGCGGGAGGGGTGCAGGTCACCGTTGTTCATGGTGTTCCAGAACTGAGTGGTGAGGTGGCCGAGGTCGTCGGGATTGCCGATGAGGCCGATGACGTTCGGGGTGATGTTGATGGGGGAGGCCGCGGGCAGATTGATCAGCACGAGTGAGGCGGCGAGGCGCGTGGCGCTCCAGGCTGACTGCACGAGGCTCTGAATGCCTGCGGCGGCACCTTCGCGCAGCTCAATGGCATGGTCAGGCAGGGGGCTGCCGGTGTGCGGGGAGGAGATGGTGATGCAGCAGCGGGTCTGATTGCGCAGGCGGACGATGGCGGCGCGCTCGTCGTCGGTGAGATTCACCCCAGCGACTCCGCCGGGGCGGGTCTCGGGATTGCTCATGAGGTAGCGGGTGACGAGGCCGCCCTTGCTGTGACCGGCGAGGATGACGAAGGGGCGGCGGCCGGTGTGGCGCTCAAAGGTGTCCACCAGGGTGCGGATCTCTCCCAGAGCCTGGCGGGCCATTTCGCCGATGCCTTTGGAGCCATTCAGCCGGACGAGTCCGACGGCGGGAGTGGTGGCACGGGTGGCGGCGGTGGCTTGCACTGGGTTGGCTCTGAAGGCGAACTGATTGGCCGTGGAGTTTTCGAGGGCGGAGGTCCTCCAGGTGGCGGAGTTGAGGGCGGTGCCACCCAGGGTGAAAAGCTGGTTGCCGGTTCCGAGGATGCCCTGGACAAAGGGGAAGTCGAAGTAGAAGCGGCTGTAGCCGACGGTGCCGGGGCGCTTGTTGGTATCCGAAGGCTCCACCAGAGGGAGGCCGCTGTTCGGGGCGGAGGTGCCGCCGCTGATGAGCACGAAGAGGGTGGGGCGGCTGGTGCGTTCAGCAGGAGAGAAAATCGGCTCCGTGCTGAAGCGGGAGTTGATGGCGTTGATGTTCTCCTGACTCAGGAGCGGCTGGGTGACGACTTTGACACCGCCGATCTGGCCGCTGGCCTCGCCACTGAGGAGGGCGAAGGCGAGCAGGCTGGTGCTGACGAGGCGGTTGGCTTGGCGGAGGAGGCTGTGGACGGGTGTTTTCATGGCAGTGTGTTTTGAAGTGTTTCAGGAGGCTTTGGCTCCCTTGTTCACTGCCCTGATGCGTGTCCGTCCCCGGACTTGCGCAGATTCTGAAAAAAAGTTCTTCGAGCGGTGCTCGAAGTGTTCTTTGAACACAGCGACGAGCCGGAGGCCTCCGAGCATGTACCCGCATTGATAGCGCGGGGAGTAGGCAGGATGGTGTGTCGGCAAGCTGCCTGCCGCAGGGTCTGCTTCTTTACTTTTTCGCGGTCCCGGCTCGTATGCACTCATGACTCACCTTTGGCGCATCCACGGCACGGACCATGATCTCAACCCGCGCGGCATGATCATGGGGATCGTGAATGTGACGCCGGACTCCTTTTCCGATGGCGGGCGCTTCCTCGACACGGGACGCGCGGTGGAGCATGCGCTGCGTCTGGTGGAGGAGGGGGCGGGCATCCTGGACATCGGCGGCGAGTCCACGCGACCTGGGGCTGAGCCGGTGGAGGAGGCGGAGGAACTGCGGCGTGTGCTGCCAGTGATCCGCGCCGTGCGCTCGGCGACGAAGACGCTGATCTCCATCGACACGATGAAGGCGAATGTGGCGCGTGCGGCGCTGGATGCCGGGGCGGACATCATCAATGATGTCACGGGGCTGCGCGGTGATCCCGCGATGTCCCGCGTGGCGGCGAAGACGGATGCGGGTCTGGTGGTGATGCACATGATCGGCACGCCGCGCACGATGCAGCAGCGCCCGGAGTATGCGGATGTGGTGGCGGAGGTGCGGGCCTACTTTGATGAGCGCCTGCGCACGCTGGAAAGCATCGGCATCGCGCGGGAACGCATCGCGCTTGATCCGGGCTTTGGCTTTGGCAAGACGCTGGAGCACAACGTCACGCTGATGCGCGCGCTGCCGCAGCTTTTGGAGATCGGGAGGCCGCTGCTGGTGGGGGTCTCCCGCAAAAGCATGATCGGCAAACTGCTGGGCGATGATTCGCTCGACGCGCGTGACTGGCCGACGGTGGCGCTCACGGCCCACATGCGTGAACTGGGTGCCCGGCTCTTCCGTGTCCATGATGTGAAGCCCAACGTCGAAGCGCTGCGCATGGCGGAGGCGATCGTTGGCTGATCAGCGTCCGCCAAAGATCGCCGTGCCGACGCGCACGAGGGTGGCGCCTTCTTCGATGGCGACTTCGAAGTCGTGGCTCATGCCCATGGAGAGCACGGGTAAGGGCGCGCCGCCGAGCTTTTCCAACTCCTCACGAAGGGCGCGCAGATGGGAGAAGTACTTCCGTGAAGTCTCCGGCGTGGAGTCGAACGGTGGAATGCACATGAGTCCCTGAATGTAGAGGCGGTCGAGCGCATAAAGCTCCTCCAACTGCTCCCGGATCTGCACGGGGCTGAAGCCGTGCTTGGAAGACTCTGTGGCGACATTGATCTCCAGCAGCACCTTCGGGTGCAGGCCGAGTTCGGCAGCGATGCGGTTGATGTCCTTTGCGATGCTGAGTGAGTCCACGGCCTCAATCATCTCCACCATGGGCAGCACCTTGCGGACTTTGTTGGATTGCAGCGGCCCGATGAGATGCCAGCGCAGCTTCGCGGGCAGCAGCGGCTTTTTCAGCAGCACCTCCTGCACCCGATTTTCACCGAACAAGAGCTGTCCGGCATCGACCGCTTCCTGAATGAGTTCCGCCGGCTTCGTCTTTGAAACAGCGACGAGTTCCACGGAGTTCAAATCACGTCCTGCCCGCGAACAAGCAGTGCGGATGCGTTCACGGATGCGTTCGAGGTTGGTGGCGATGTCTGACATAAGAATGGGTAACTAAGAACGGCGAACCGACCAACGGGGAACTTCACTCAAACACAAACGGCAGGCCCTGGGCCTTCATCATGTCGCGTTCCTTGGTGAGGTATTGCTCGGCGAGTTTGGCGAAGGCTCCCGCCTTCTTCATCTGGGCGATGGCTTCGTTGACGGTCGTCTTCAGATCCTCGCGACCTTTTTTGAGGCCGACGGCCCAGACTTCCTCGCGCAGCGGGGCAAGCAGGGCGCGGGTGCGGTCGGCGTGCTTGGCGTGGTAGTTCATCACGCTGACCTGATCATACACCCAGGCATCGACGGTGCCGTTGACGACTTCGAGAACGCAGGCAGCGTCGGTGTCGAGCGCGACGAGCTTCGCGCCGGGGACGTGCTCGCGGCACCACTGCTCGCCGGTGGTGGCGATGCGCACGGCGAGCTTGCGGCCCGGTGCTTTGAGGTCATCCACGGACTGCACGGTGGAGTCTTTGGCGGCGAGGATAGCGAGGCCGGTCTTCACGTAGGGCTCGGAGAAGTCGATGGACTTGCGACGCTGCTCATTGGCGGTGAGGGAGGAGATGATGAGGTCGATCTGGCCGGTTTGCAGCGCGGGGATGAGGCCGTCGAAGTTGATGTTACGGAACTCGACCGGCTTGCCCAGCTTCTTGGCGATCTCCTCGCCGATGGCCACGCTCACGCCGCTGATTTTGCCTTTCTCATCCACGAACTCAAAGGGCGGGTAGGTGGCATCCGTGCCGATGACGAGGACGTCACGTTTGGCGCAGCCGAGCAGAAGCAGCGGGGAGAGGAAACAAAGAAGTCGGTAGGCTTTCATGGGGCGCACTTTGATACGCCGCCGAGGAAAGGGAAGCCTCATTCCATGGTGGAGAGGACTTTGGCCCGGCGTTTTCGGAAGGCTTCCGCCCGCCGGTCTTCATTGAGCGCTTCGAGGAGGGAGATGTAGTCACTGCCCACGGCCTCATAGCTCGTGGTTTTCTCCTGGATATTGGCTTCGAGGATCCTGAGGGCGCGCTCGAAGTCGAGCAGGGCGCTGACGTTGTCGCCAAGTTCATGGCGAGCGGTGGCGATGTTGCTGAGGGACTGGGCGACATCGGGGTGATCAGGGCCGAGGATTTTTTCGCGGATGGCCAGACCTTCGCCAAACATCTTCTTGGCCTCATCGGGGAAGCCGGCGGTGTAGTAGAGGCTGCCGAGATTGTTGTACACGGAGGCCACGGACTCGGAGTTCCGCCCCATGCGCAACTCGATGGTCTCCAGCGAGCGCAGGTAGTGCTGCTCGGCGAGGGCGAATTTGCCCAGGCCCTTGTAGATCATGGCGAGGTTGTTGCGCAGTTGCGCGGCGGTGTGGTCATCAGGTGGGGAGAGCGCCTCGAAGTCGGCGGCTGCAAGTTCGTAGAGGGGCGCGGCATCGGCTTCACGCTCATTGAAATCGAGCAGGGTGGCGAGCTGCATGCGCAGGCGGGCACGCTCCAAGGAGAGGTCTGGACGATCTCCCGCCAGCTCCAGTCCTTCACGGTAGCAGGCTTCTGCTTCTGAGATCTGGTTCAGTTCACGCTGCACATCTCCGAGAGTCTGGAGTGCCTGGCAGAGCCGGGCGGCATGTTCGTCCCCCTCGGTGCTGTCATTGCGCGCCTCCATCAAAGAAGCCGTGGCGGCCTTCATGGCTTCGTCATGCCTGCCTTCAGCGAGGAGATTCAGCACGGGCTGAGTTGAGGTGGGGCTGGGGGCGCGGTCTGGCACGGTATTCGAGGAGGGGTTGGAAAAGACGCTAAATCTATCAGGGGACATGCCAGTTGGCATCAAGCAAAAACATCAGGATCACTCGGGGTAAATGGAGGCCCGACAAACGGGGGCCAGGGCTTCATTCTCGGGAATGAGAGGGAAGGGATAGCAAACGAGCGAACTTTCTCCTTTATAAAAAACCATAATTGCAATAGCTTAGGGCGGTTCTTTCTGCTCTCCCTTCTATCCTCAAGAGAAATGACGCTTTGCTCACATTCACCCCGCCACTCAGGCTTTTCGCTTTTTGAGATGCTTCTCACCATCGCGATTCTGGGCGTCATTCTGAATGTGATGATCATGTCGGTGGGAGGCATCAACCAAGCCGCGACCAGCGCAAAAAATCATCGCAACGCACAGGAAATCGCCAGTTTGGCGGCTGCGGCCAGTGCTGCCGGCGCAGATTTCATCGTGGAGGGTGACGAGGAGGCGACCATCCGAAACCTGGCTTTGGGAGTCAAGCCAGCCAACGGCATCTTCCGGGAGCGCCTGTTCAAGCTGGCCCCCATGGATGCCAAGCAGATTCAGGGGGCCATGGAGCACCTCACGCTCAAGGGAGGCCAGATCATTTATGAGCACGAAACTCAGGTCCGCTCTCTGCACTAAGGCTGAGAGAGCTGCCTGAGTGGAACGATGCTCCCCTGGCTATCTGTGCCGGACCTTACTTCGCGTGATCGCTCTTGTAGTGCTCAGAGAGGATGTCGCGGCCAAAGTCGCCCTCGAAGCTGCGGAAGACGCTGTGGGGGTGGTTGGCCTCGTTCTGGACGTTGTCGTATTCGATGAGGAAGCTCTTCCCCTGCACACGGTAGTAGTGCGGCTCGCCGCGCTCTTTGCCACCGGCCCAGGCGAAGTAGATGGTGCCATCTTTCTCGATCTCGGCCCAGAGTTCAGCGGCGATCTCGGTGCGCACGCGGTCGGTGTATTCGGTGATGATTTCCTTCAGCTTGGCCTTCTGCTCGGCGGTCATGTCGGCATTGGAGAGACCTTCGGGCTTCAGCATGCTGACGCGCTTTTCGGCGGCGGTGATCATTTCCTTCGGGGCCACGGCGTCAAAGAGGGAGGTCTTGAACTGCGCTTCGGTGAGGCTCTTCACGAGCTCGCGTCCGAGGTCTTCTTCCTTACCGAGCACGCGGAGGCCGAGGAGGTTGCCCTGGCGGACTTCGCCCGGATTGGTGCCGAAGAACGTCGGCGTGGCGCGCAGGAGCTGGCCGTCTTTGATGGTGAAATTCAGGGAGAGGTGATGCCCCTCGATGCGCCAGCCCCAGCTGCCCTTCACATCCGGCGTGCCGAAGATGCTGACGAAATACTGCTCCGGGTCGCGCTTCAGACGGACGGCGGCTTTCGCGGTTTCATCAGCGGCTTTCGCGCCTTCCATCTGCCAGAGCACTTCTTCCAAAGACATGATGGTGGCCGCTTTGGCAGCACCCCGGAAGCCGAGGCCGGTATTGAGCAAAGCATGGGCGAGCAATTCCTGCTGCGGGGTCATTTCCTTCAGCGGCAGGCCTTTGCGCTCGCGGGGGATGAAGTGCCAGTTGATGCGCTCTTCGTCCTCGAAACCAAAGGTGGCCTTGGCCTTCTGCTCAGGCGTCAGCACAGAGAGGAAGAGTGTGGCGACCTCAGCCATCTGCTTTCCGGCCTCGTGGGCGCGAACGGTGACGGCGGAAAAGGCGAGCAGGCTGGTGCAAAGCAGGGCGGGAAGGACAGAGCGAATCATGGGTGGGACTGAACGTGTCTCGCTCGTGCCGACTTGCAGCCACGTTCTGCGCCTTTCTTGCGCATTGCGCGTCCACTGCAAGAAGCCCTACAGATGAAGTGTTCCCTGTGCCCTTCCACATCATGAGACTGATCCTGCCCTTCCTCGCGCTCGCCGCTGCTGCCAGCGCTGCCGACATCACTTTTAAAAAGTTCACCCTCACGAACGAATTCGTGGCAGAAGGGGCGCACTTCGCTGACTTCGATCACGATGGCGACAACGACGTCTGCTCAGGCCGCTTCATCTGGCAGGGGCCGGAATTTAAAGAGCGCATCAGCTTCGCGCCGAAGTTCGAAAAGGAGCCCTATGATCCAGCCAAGGGCTACAGCGACTTCTTCCTGACCTACAGCTACGATTTCAACAGCGACGGCTGGCACGACATCCTGGCCTTCTCCTGGCCGGGCAAAGAGACTTGGGTCTATGAAAATCCTCAGGGCAAAGGCGGCGACTGGACACGCCACAGCATTTTCGACGTGACCGACAACGAGTCCCCTACCCTGGGCGATATGAATGGCGACGGCAAACCCGAGCTCATCTGCCACACCGGCGGCCAGCTAGGTTATGCCGAGATCGACTGGAAGAACCCTTTCGGCAAAGCACGCTTCCGCCCCATCACACCGAAGTCAGCGGAGAACGACAAGAAGTACTTCAAATACACCCACGGCTACGGTTTCGGCGATGTGAATGGTGACGGCCGCGCCGATATCCTCGACAAAGAAGGCTGGCGCGAACAGCCCGCAGACATGAGCAAAGACAGCGACTGGGCCTTCCACGCGAATCTCTTCACCAAAGAAGGCGCACGCGGCGGCAGCTTCATCCTCGTTTATGACGTGAATGGCGATAAGCTCAACGACGTGATCAGCGGCTACGACGCTCATGGTTATGGCCTCGGCTGGTTCGAGCAGGGCAAAGACGGTGCCTTCACCCGCCACGACCTCATGGGAGCCACTGTGGAGGAGAGCAAAGTGGGCGTGAAATTCAGCCAGCTCCACGCCTTGCAGCTCGCCGATATGAACAACGACGGCGTCCTCGACCTCGTCACCGGCAAACGCCGCTGGGCCCACGGTCCTCTGAAGGACGATGAGCCAAATGCAGCCCCCGTGCTCTACTGGTTCGAAATCAAACGTGATGGCAAAGGCGGCGCGGACTTCATCCCTCATCTCATCGACGAAGCCAGCGGCGTCGGCACCGAAGTCACTCCCGGTGACGTGAACAAGGACGGCAAGCTCGACGTGGTCATTGGCAACAAGACCGGCGTGTTTGTTTTCTTGCAGGAGTAGGCTCCAGGCAAATAGACTGGGGTATAATTCCCCAGTCATCTTTGCCCATGAAACGCCTCGCCACGCTCGCTGCGATCCTTTGGATCTCTCTCGTTCCTGCCTTCGGTCAGGAAACCGCCGCCCCTGCCCGCCCGCTGGATGCCCTCCTCGCGGGCGAAGGTGCCTGGCAGATGACGGCGGCTCAGTTCGAGCAGCAGTTCGGCCCCGCACGCTTCGACTGGCTCTCGGATAAAAAGGATCAGGCCCGCTTCTTCGGCCCTGGGCTCAGCCTTTGGGAAGGCAGCATCAAGCTGAACGAGTCCATCATTGAGTTCTCCCCGGAGGGCAATCCCGCGAAGCTCACCTTTTCCATCTACAATCGCGGCGATGCCGAGACGCTCATCAACACGCGCGATCAGTTTGAGGCTCGTGTCAAAGAACTGAGCGATGCCATCTCGAAACGTCTCGCCGTCAGCCCGACCGAGCGCGGGAAGGACAAGACCAGCGCCGTCGCTGCCGAGGGGCTCGTGTGGATGAAAGCGCCCAGTGCCTACCTGCTGGAGTACAGTTACCAGCGGGAAATGAAGAGCCGCGACATCCCCTTCCGCGCCGAGTTCATCCGCCTGCGCGTCGCCAATGTCGGTGCGGGTGGCCGCAGCCCCGCAACTACCGCATCAGTGGCTCCCGTGGGCCGTGGCAGTCTCGTGAGCAATGTGAAGCGTGAGGAAAGCGGCGATGTCGTCATCGCCAACGTGCCGATGGTCGATCAAGGCCCGAAGGGTTACTGCGCTGTGGCCACGGCTGAGCGCGTCTTTAAATACTACGGCATCCCCGTCGATCAGCACGAGATGGCGCAGATCGCTGACACTAGCGACGGCGGCGGCACCAGCCCTGACAAGATGCTCGCAGCGCTGAACAAGCTCGAAGGCCGCATGGGCGTCAGCGTGCGCGTCATCGAAGACTGGGAGTTCAAGAAGTTCATGGACAAGGTCGATGACTACAACAAGGAGGCCAAGAAGGCCAAGAAGCCCGAAGTCGATGCCAGCCCGCGCGGTGGCACGATCTACATCAACGACATCATCGGGGCGATGGATGGCGAAGTGCTGAAAGTGGCCCGCACCGAGCGCGACCGCTCCGGCTTCGGCAAATTCCAGCGCACCGTTGCGTCACTCATCGACCAGGGCATCCCCATCATGTGGAGCGTGTCCCTCGGGCTCCTACCTGAGAAAGAAATCCCGCAGGCCAATGGCGGGCACATGCGCCTGATCATCGGCTACAACGCCAAGACCAGCGAGGTGCTCTACTCCGACTCCTGGGGTGCCGAGCACGCCCTGAAGCGCATGCCCATCGCCAACGCCTACACCATGACCAACGGCACTTATTACATGCAGCCGAGGGCGAAGTGACGGAAATGAGGATTGACGTCGAATGGCAATCTTGGGTAGCCTGAACTCCTTATGGGCACTCTCTCCTGGATCATCGTCGGCCTTATTGGCGGCATTCTTGGCAAATTCATCCATCCGGGCAACGACTCGAATGGTATCTTCCGCACCATCATCCTCGGCATCATCGGTGGCATCGTGGGCAACCTCATCGCCACCAATCTCCTCGGTTGGGGAGCCACGGATGGTATCAACATCCGCAGCATCGGCATCGCTGCCCTCGGTTCCTTGCTCGTCTTGGTGATCTACAAGCGGGTGATGAAGAGGGGCTGAGTGCTGCTTTTTGCGGGACTCGGATACTCATGGGAAAAAAGGATTGCCGCCACGCGGGGTTTCCCCTGTAATCCGGCGCTTTCCCGCCATGCCCCACCACGCCACCTCAGATTCCCGGCCCGACATGAAATTGTTCTGGGCCTGCTTCATCGCCCTCGTCGCCACGTCCTTTGTGTTTGGCGTCCGTGCCAACACCATCGGCCTGCTGCAGGACGGCTTTAACCTCTCTGAAAACGAGAAGGGCGCTATCAATGGCGCGGGCATGTGGCCCTTTGCGCTGAGCATCATCTTCTTCAGCCTGATCATCGACTGGATCGGCTACAAGACGGTGGCTCTCTTTGCTATTGTCTGTCACCTCGTCTCGCTGGTGCTGACCTTGAATGCAGATGGCTTCACCTCTTTCTACTGGAGCACACTCCTCGTGGCTGTCGCAAACGGCACTGTCGAATCCTTCATCAACCCCGTCGTCGCCACGGTGTTCAGCAAAGAGAAATCGAAGTGGCTGAACATCCTTCATGCAGGCTGGCCCGCAGGTCTCGCGCTTGGGGCGCTGTTCTGCGCGCTCTTCCCAAACACCACCCTCGGCTTCGATGCGGTGTGGAAGTTCCGCTTCGCGCTCTGCTTCGTGCCCGTCGTGCTTTACGCGCTGCTGATCCTGCCTTGCAAATTCCCCGTCAATGAGCGCGTGGCTGCCGGTGTGAGCTACCGCGACATGCTGAAGGAAGTCGGCGCGGTCGGGTTCTTCATGATCACCGCCCTCATCGTCGCCGCCGTGTATCAGATGGCGGGCAAGGAAGTGAACTGGACCTACGATCTCGCCATCGCAGGAGTCGTCGCGGTCGCCATCGGCCTTTACACGCAGTCCCTCGGCAACTGGCTCTTCCTCGTCGTGCTCATCATCATCGGCCCCCTAGCCACCACCGAGCTCGGCACCGATGGCTGGATGCCTGAGTTGCTCAAGCTCAATGGTCCTGCTGACTCGCCCAACTTCGCCGCCTGGGTCTTCGTCTATGTCTCCGCCATCATGACCATCCTGCGTTTCTACGCCGGCCCCATCGTGCATCGCTTCTCGCCCATCGGCTTGCTGGTGCTCGGCTCTGGCATCGCCATCGTCGGCTTGATGCTTCTATCAAGAAGTGTCGGCTGGACCATCGTCGCGGCTTCCACGATCTATGCCTTTGGCAAAACCTTCCTCTGGAGTACCACACTCGGACTTACCTCCGAACAGTTCCCGAAAGGCGGCGCTCTCACCCTGAACGGAGTATCCGCCGTAGGCGTCCTCTTCCTCGGCGTGCTCGGCAGTCCCTTCATCGGTTACCAGCAGGACCAGGACATGCACACACGTCTCACGAAGGATCACGGCGCCCTGCTCGCCAAAGTCGAGGGGCCTGCAAAGCCCAGCATCTTTGGCGAGACACCAAGCCTCGATCAGGAGAAAATCAAAGCCCTGGATGAAGCTTCAGCCAAGGAACTCACCGCCGTTCAGGCCGACAGCAAACGCGGTGCTTTCACGAACATCGCCGTGCTTCCGGGCTTCATGCTTGTCTGCTATCTCGGCATGTTCCTGTGGTTCCGAGCCAAGGGCGGCTACAAGCCCGTTGCCATCGGCGGGCATTGATCGGGTTTTCTTTCAGGTTTTTCGAGAATGGGCGGACCTTTGGGGCCGCCCATTTTTTATCTTGTCACCCCCCGGCTCGCCCACTAAAACGACCCCCGCCCGTCGCCCAGCTTTTTTCGTTGGTCCCGAAGGGCGGTTACATCATCACCTCATCATCCCACCAACCTTATCTAATCTTCTATGAGCGAAAACAATCGTATGCGCCTCCTCTGGGCTGGCTTCATGGCCATCCTGGCAGCCGGCGTCGGCTTTGCCATCCGTGGCGGTATCTTTGACAACTGGGGCAAGGAGTACGGCTTCACGGG
>JBILPY010000474.1:0-3983 GCA_044373575.1 Prosthecobacter sp.
GCATCACGAAGCCTCCGCGCACATATTCGTCGCGATACATCCAGTTGATGGCCAGACAGTGGGGTAACTGCCAGAGGAACAGCAGCGTGAAGAGGTAGATGGCACCGGGTTCGATGAGCAAACTCCAGCGGAAGTAGGCATCTCCCACAGCTTCTGGACCTGCCGCACCCGCCCAGCCGATCAGCGGCGGCAGCGCGCCGGACACGGCACCGACGAGCGTGTTCAGCGTGGATTGGCGCTTCAGCGGTGTGTAGATGAAAAGGTAGGTCGCCAGGGTCATGGCCGTGAGCGCTGCGGCCTCCGCATTCACGCGATGCACGAGATGGATGAGTCCCAGCGCGCTCAGCAGCCAGCCGATGCCAAAGGCCGCGCTCGGGCTGATACGCCCCGCTGGCAACGGACGATCCGCCGTGCGCTTCATGCGCGAGTCAGGTCCGATCTCCATGAGCTGATTGAAGACGGCGCTGCCAAAGGCCGCCAGCGTGCTGCCAATGATGGTGTGGATGAGCAGCCACACATCCATCTTCGGGCCAGCACGCAGCCAGAAAGCCACCAGCGTGGTCACGATGACGAGCGCGCTGAGGCGGAACTTCGTCAGCGCCAGCAGATCACGCAGCGTGAAGGCGGAGCCGACCTCCGGCTTGCTCCCGACAATGGGTGATTCCTGCTGTGTTATCTCTTCTGGCATATTCCACCGCTAGACGGCGGAGGCAGCTTTGCCAGCGGGGAGTTGCTCACTTGATGAAGATAAACTGCTGTGTGTTCAGCAGCGCGTAGATGAGATCTTCCGCGCTGGTCAGGCCAGACCGTGTCCAGGCGGCTTTTTCCGCCGCTGTGGGCTGGCGGGAGAGCAGAGTCAGATAAATGGCCGCTAGTTGCTCGTCGGGATACTTCGTGGCGGCCAGATTCAGGCTGAGCTGGGTGTGTGGCTTGAGGATGCTCTGGAAAAGCTCACTGTTCATCAGAACCAGAGCCTGCGGCATGGAGGCGTCCGCATTGGCATTGTCGATGAGATCGCGGTCGCTCTGACCAAACTCGCGCAGGTAATGCCCGCGCGGGGCAGGGGAGTCCAGGTCGGCGGCACGGGGCCAGTCGCGGGCCTGGGCTTGGCGTGACTTGAGGAATGCGGAGGTGTCGGTGATGCCGAAACGGCTGGCCTCGTTTTTAAAAACAGCATCGCGGGCATCTGCGGCGGCTTTTTCCTCGCGAGGGATGGCTTGGTCGATGTCATATCCGGGCACGTCGATGTACTCCCGGTTTTGGCCGGGCTTCTTGAGTTCTTCGAGCGATGGCTTCTTCACTGGAATCGGTGGCGGTGCCGGTTTGCCGGTCTTTTTCGTGTAAAGCCGCGCCACAGCGGGCACGACAACATGATCGTGGATGCCTGTGCGCGCGACGAACTCGATGCTGCGGATTTCCAGGTTCAGCTTCTCGATCAGGTCCTTGTCCTTCGCCTTCTGGGCGGCGGTGTATTGTTCCCGCAGCGGCTTGCTGCGTGCGGAGATGGCCTCGTAGCCTTCCGAAGCTTTGGCGGCTCCATCGAAGATCTCCTGCGCGCTGAGCAGATCCAGCGCATCGCTGAGTTTGCCGCGATACACGAGCTTCTGCGCCATCTCCGTGTCGATGCCTTTCCGCCGTGGCAGATCGGGCGTGGGATGGATCAGCGTGACGAAGCTGTCGTAGATCTGCTCCGACGTCATGCGGCGCAAAATGGGGCCGGGGAAGTGATAGACCTCGCCGAGCACGGGTTCCTTGCGGGTGACTTCGTTTTGATAAGTCTGCGTGTTGTAGAGCACACGGAGGAAGGCCTTCACATCGTAGCGGCTGGAGATCATGAGCTGCTCCAGGTGCTTCATCAGAGCAGGATTCATCGCCACGGTGCTGTCCATCAGTTCATCCACGGGCTCGATCAGGCCGAGGCCGAATACTTTCTTCCACAGGCGGTTCGCGATCACCGTGGTGAAGCGCGGATTCTCCGGCGAAGTCATCCAGTCGGCGAAAGCATTCAAATCACCCGCGACTGTCATTCCGAGCATCGTGGAGGGCGTGATGACATCATGGGGCTTCCTGTCCTTGTATTGATAATCATGCGGCAACTTGAGCTGGCGGGTGGGCAGCGCCGCCACTTTGCTGTAGCGCACAAAGTCGCCCAGGTTCTCCAGCACGCGGCCCATGTGGCGTGTGGCCACGGCCATCTCGGGCTTCTTTTCCGCTGCCCGTTTCAAATTCAAAACCGCTCCCTGTTCGCCGATGCCGGTGAAGTTCGTCTCCAGCGGATAAGTGAAGGCAGCCATCTGGTAGAACTGCATCTGCGTCCATTTGTCGAAGGGATGGTTGTGACACTGCGCGCACTCGATGCGTGTGCCGAGGAAGACGCGCGTGGTGTTTGCCAAGTTATCCAGCGGCATGCCGAGATCGCGCATGTAGTAGCCGATGGCGGGATTGTCCCACACCTTGCCCTGCGCGGTGACCAGCTCACGCACGAACTGGTCATAAGGCATGTTTTCCCGGATGCGCTTCTTCACATGCTCCAGATAAGGCTTCGAAGTCATATCACCCTGCCCGCCATTGGCCCGCGACTGGATGCGCAGCAGGTCGGCCCAAAAGTGAAACAAGTGCTGCGCATAGCCCTCGCTGGCGAGCAGTTGGTCGATCAGCTTTGCTCGCTTGTCCTTCTCCGTGCTGGTCAGAAACACCTGTACTTCCTGCATCGTCGGGATGCGTCCGATGATGTCCAGATGCACCCGGCGGACGAAGGTTTCATCACTCGCCGTAGGATTGGCGACAATTTGATTCTGCTGCCAGTCTTTGGCGAGGATGGTGTCGATCTGCCGTGACGCCTCGTTTGCCGCAGCTAGAGAAGCGAGACTGACGAGGATGAGAAATGCGTGTTCGATGAACTTCATTGGGCGGACACAGAACGCCCAGCTTGAGCGGCGTTTATCCAATTCTGCAGTCCCGCTCCTTCTCCTGGATCGTCAGCCTGGTCTTCACGGCGGCGAGGTTCCGTTGTGCCCGGCCAGCCCTGCCGCCACGTCAGGCGCGAGCGACGCCAGCAGGATGGCTGCCGGAGGTGAGTGATTATGGTCGCCAAACAAACCCTCAAGCGACAGCATGGAACTCATTGTCACTTGTGACACAACACCCTTACCCAGCATGAACGATTCACTCGAAACCCTTTTGGAACGGATGCGCCAGCTTGAGAAGGAAATTCTGATGGAGCTGCAAAAGAAGGAGGTGGAATTTTTCTATGAAGTGCGTCGGGGGAAAATTCGCTTCACCGAGGAGGCCCGCACCCGGCATAAACTGCTGGTCAAACGCTTTGCTGCTTATGTCCGGGGATCGCGGTTCATGATTCTGCTAACGGCACCGGTCATCTGGTTTTGCCTGCTTCCAATCGCCTTCACTGATCTGGTGATGACCCTTTACCAGGCGATCTGCTTTCCGATCTATGGCATCCCCAAGGTGAAGCGGAGCGACTACATCAAGCTGGACCGGCGACACCTGGCCTATCTGAACTGGGCAGAGAAGCTCAACTGCGAATACTGCGGTTATGCCAATGGAGTTCTCGCCTGTGCTTCAGAGATCGCGGCCCGGACGGAACAGTACTGGTGCCCGATCAAGCATGCTTTGCGCCTGAAGTCTATGCACAGCCGCTATCGCTTTTTCTTCGACTATGGGGATGCGGAACACTACCGGCAGCAGATCGAGACGGTCAGAAGATCCTTTGAGGATATTGTGGATAGCCAGCCAAAGTCAGGCGTCTGAGAGTGTCGCTTTCTGTGTTCCGCAATGGGGTTTGCTCTTATTCACGCCAGAAATGCTTCTTCGCTGGATCGCGGAAGGCATTCTCCAGACTGTTGAAGAGCGAGTTCAGGCGGGCTTCTTCCTTCAGCACATACTCCACGGTGTGCGCATGGGTGGAGACGGGATACGTTTTCACCACCTTTGGCTCCGTGAGCGTGGGGGAGATGCGCGCGGCG
>JBILPY010000090.1:0-11303 GCA_044373575.1 Prosthecobacter sp.
CCCTCACGACCTCGGCGGCCAGGGCAAAGCCGAAGGTGCCGGTGACGAAGGTCGCCGCACCGAAGCCGGCGGAGCAGTCGAGGCGGAGTCCGGGCTCAGTTGTTTCGGCGCGGTTGGCGGCGCAAGTGCCGTCGGGCTGAGGGTAGATGGCTTTCTCGGTGGAGAAGACGCAGGGCACGTCCCAGTGCATGGGGCGGCCTTCGGGGCTTTTCGGGAAGCTGTGCACTTCGCGGAGGCGGCGGCGGACCTGCTGCAGCAGGGGATCTGCCCCGGCCTGGCCGAGGTCGGCGACTTTGACCTGAGTCGGGTCACGCCTGCCACCGGCGCTGCCGGAAACGATGACGGGGATGCCGAGGGCGCGGGCTTTGGCGATGATGAGGGCCTTGATGTTCGTGCTATCGACGGCATCGACGATGACATCGAAGCCGGGGGCGAGGAGTCGGTCGGCGCTGCTTTCGAGGAAAAACTCGGGCTGGGCGGTGATGGCGCACTCCGGGGCGATCTGGCGGACACGCTCGGCCAGGACCTCGACCTTGGTTTTGCCGAGGGTGCCGGTCAAAGCGGGGAGCTGGCGGTTGGTGTTCGTGATGCAGACATCGTCCATATCGATCAGCGTCAGTGTGCCGATGCCGCTGCGGGCGAGTGCCTCGACGACCCAGGAGCCGACACCGCCGACGCCGATGACCGCCACGCGGGCGGCGTGCAGTCGGGGCAGGGCCGCACTGCCGTAAAGCCGGGCGATGCCACCGAAGCGCTGGAGGTAGTCTTGAGTCATGAGTTCGGATAGCCGCACCGAGCGCAAAGAGCACAAAGTTTTTACTGACAGAAAACTCTTTGTGCTCCCTGCGCTCTCTGGGGTTAATGGGAGCTTCATGTCGGACTTCTCACTCACCTTTCTGGGCACCGGCACCTCGGTCGGGGTGCCGATGATCGGCTGTGACTGCGAGGTGTGCCGGAGCACGGACCCGCGTGACAAGCGCTTCCGCTCCAGTGTGTGGATTCGGACGCCGGAGATGGCCTGGGTGGTGGACACGGGACCGGATTTCCGCTCGCAGTGCCTGCGTGCGGGCATCCGGCATCTGGATGCGGCGATCTTCACGCATCCGCACATGGATCACCTCACGGGCTTCGATGAACTCCGCCGCTTTACCATTCCAGCGGATGCGTTCATGCCGGTGTATGCGCTGCCTTCCTGCCTGGAGGTACTGGAGCGGATGTTCAATTACGCCTTTAACGGAGAGAACCGTTACCGAGGCTACCTGAAGCCATTTCCAAAGCCGATTCACGGGCCTTTTCACCTCGGTGAGACGGTGGTGACGCCGCTGCCGGTCACGCATGGGAAGGTGGAGTGCATCGGCTACCTCTTCTCGCGCCATGGGCGCAAACTGTGCGCCTACATCCCGGATGTGAAGGTGATCTGGCCTGAGTCTCTGACGCTGATGAAGGGCGTGGACACGCTGATCATCGATGCACTCCGCCACACGGAACATCCGACGCACATGAATTTCCAGGAGGCGCTGACCGTGCATGAGCAGGTCAAGCCGAGGCGCACTTTCTTCACGCACATCCAGTGTGAGATCATGCACTCGCGCGAGGAGCCGAAGCTGCCGCCGGGGGTGCGCATCGCGTATGATGAAATGAAACTGAGCTGGGAGGTGGCTCCATGATTCGTGGGCTGCTTGCCCTCTGGCTCATTCTGTCTGCAGACGCATGGGCCCAGGAGCCCCAGGCCTCGCTCGACCTGCCAGGCGAGACGGTCGTCGTCTTCAATTCCGACTATGGGCAGTCGCGAGAGCTGGCGGAGTATTACGCCGAGAAGCGCGGCATCCCGAAGGACCGGCTCATCGGCCTGGCGTTGCCCATCGAGGACAGCATCTCGCGGGAGCAGTATGACAAACTGATCCGCAAACCCTTGTTCGAGACCTTTGTCCGCCACGGCTGGTGGAAGCTGGCGCAGGTGGAGGTGACGGACCCGGATACTTCCAAACCGAAGCAGGCCATGCTCGTCGGCGAGTCGGGAGTTCGTGTCGTGTGTCTCATGCGCGGCGTGCCTTTTCAGATCCGGCGGGAGCAGGAAAAGCCGACCCTCTCAAAAGAGGATGAGGCCAGCGTGGACAGCGAGCTTTGCACGCTCGGGATGCCCCGCGCGGCACTGGCGGGAGCGATGAGGAACCCGTATTTCGATCAGGCGGTGCGCTTTCAGATTTATCAGGGCGCGCCTGGGATGCTGCTCGTGGGCAGGCTGGACGCGCCCGATGCGGACACAGTGAAGCGGATGATCGACGATGCCCTTCATGCCGAACAAGAAGGCCTGCGCGGACGTGCCGTGATCGACTTGGCGTTGAAGGCTGGCGCTTATCAGGAAGGGGAGGACTGGCTCACCCGCAGTGCCATCCTTTTCCGCGAGCACGGCGTGCCAGTCTATATCGACAAAGAAGAGCCGCTGATCGCTGATCACTGGCCGCTGCCGGACACCGCCTTCTATTTCGGCTGGTACACGGCCACGGTGAGTGGTGCGGTGGGCAGTCCTTCGTTCAAGTTCATGCCTGGGGCCATCGCCTGCCATCTGCACAGCTTCAGTGCTGCGGCGCTTCGTTCGCCGGATCGTCACTGGGTCGGGCCGCTCCTGAAGCAGGGGGCTGCGGTGGCCCTCGGCAATGTTTTTGAGCCCTACCTCAGCCTCACGGTTCACTTTGATGTGCTGAACAAATGTTTGCTCGAAGGCTACACCGTGGGTGAGGCCGCCTGGTGTGCCACCCCGGTTCTTTCGTGGATGAATGTCGTGTGCGGTGACCCGCTTTATCGCCCTTATGCCCGGGGTCCGGGCACCAGTCTGGGAGAGGATGGCAGGGGGCGTGATTATGCGCTTTATCAGGGCATCGCCATGAAGCATCAGGATCAGGGCAGTCTTGAGCTCAAGCGCGCGCTCACGGATCTGGCCGAGTCACGCAGCAAGCCGCATCTGCTGGAGCTCACGGCACTGCTCTCCGCCAGCGAGGGAAAGAGCACCGAGGCCATCGATCTTCTGGAGCACGCGGAGTCTCTTTACACCATCAACACGGACAAAGCCCGGGCCATGCTTTATCTGGCGGAACTCTATCGGAAGGAAGGCCAGCCCGAGCGTGCGAAGAAGCTCCTCCAGCGCCTCTTGGAAGACAACGCCTTCGCCAATGTGCCAGGCATTCTGGCGGCGAAGGCGTTGCTGGAGAAGTGACCTTTAGAGCAATCTGGCGGCGGCTTCGGCCAGAGGACTGCGCTCGCCTTTGCTGAGCGGGACGTGGGCAGCGAAGGGCTGTCCGCGCATCCGCTGGCGGGTGTAAACGAGGCCGTTGCTGCGGCTGTCCACATACGGATTGTCGATCTGCGCGGGGTCGCCCACGAGTACGAGCTTGGAGCCGCGTGACATGCGGGTGACCACGGTCTTCGCCTCCAGCGGTGTGAGCTGCTGGGCTTCGTCCAGGATGAAGAAGCGATCAGGAATGCTGCGACCACGGATGTAGCAGAGCGCCTCGATCTCAATCACGCCCTGCTGGATGAGTGGATCGTAAGGCGCGGCGACCTCCTGCGTGGCGGGTTTGTCAGGCAGGAAGCGGTTCTTCTTCCGCTGCGGTCCTTGTTGGTTATCCACCGGGCGCATGAGGAGGTCCAACGCGTCATACACGGGCTGGAGCCAGGGGCGCATTTTTTCCTGAAGCGAACCGGGCAGGAAGCCCACCGTCTGACCCATCGCCACGATGGGGCGGCTGACGGTGAGACCATTGTAGGTTCGTCCGAAGACCTGGGAAAGGCCCGCCGCCACGGCGAGCAGCGTTTTCCCTGTGCCCGCCTGACCGTAGCAGGTCACGAGGCTGATCTCGGGGTCGAGCAGCGCATCCAGGAAGCAGGTCTGGCCGAGGTTCATCGGCTTCACCGCACGTCCCTGGCCCACCTTGATGGACTCGGGCGTGTGCAGCAGGCGGACGAGTTCTCCCTGGCCATTCATCTTGGCGGGCATGGACGCCTTTTCACCTGCGGTGAGCAGAACGTAATCATTCGCCATGAGGTCGCCGAGGCGGTTGGCGGAAAGGGTGAGCCGTCCGCTGCTGGCGTAGCGCTGCAACTCATGGGAACTGACATTGATACGTGCGATATCGAAGTTCGACACCTCACGAGGCTCCACCTTGTCGTTGAGGTAGTCCTCGCACTCCAGGCCCACGGCACGAGCTTTGAGCTGCATGTTGATGTCCTTGCTGACGAGGATGACCGGCGGTTGCACGACCTCACGCTGGTGCAGCGCGCAGGCGATGATGCGGTGGTCAGTCTTTTCGTTGCCGGGGAAGATGCGCTCAAACTCCCGCACGCTGGCGTTTTCGCGCGCCGCTTCAGGGTCGTAAGCCACGAGGCGCAGTTTGCCGCCGCCGGGGGTCTTCACACCGTCCATCACAGAGGCGTCGGGCGCGGAAAAGATCTTCATCAGCGTGCGATGCACCTCACGGGCGTTCGCGCCGCGCTCGGTCATCTCGTTTTTAAAGCGGTCCAGCTCGCTCAGGACATCCACAGGGATGCAGACATTATGCTCGGCGAACTTGTTGATGCAGCCTGGGTCGTGGAGCAGGACGTTCGTGTCTAGAATGAAGGATTTCGTGCCGACGGGAGTGTGGGATTGACGGTGACTGGACACAGACTTTCGCTTTCGGGGGGCAGAGGCGGCGCGAATGACAGGGGAGGGACCGATTTCGAGGGGGTTGAAGAGCGTGGTGGCTGTGGCGGAGGTGTGGTCGTCTCGGTCCATGGCGTAGGTTGGGTGTGTTGATGATGAGGCCGTGGTTGGGCTTTTGATCCGTGACCTGAGGAGGCCTTCCCTCGCTTGGCGCTGATGGCGTGCCAAGTGTGCCGTTCCACGTTCTGATTTTTGTGATGAGCTCACGGATTTAATGAAGGCTGTCAAAAACGTGAGCAGCCGACAAGCCATTTATTCACAATCTTTAACTATTGTGAATAATGCCACCGTGACGATCTCGGCACCGGGAGCAGAGAGCCAAGAACCATCTATTAATCCGGTAAATAGACAGCACATAACTGGAGATGTGTTATCGATGTGGCCGCATGAAAGAAGAAGGCTCGCAAACTGAGCAAGGAGCAACAGGCTGGGGCGCACCGCCGGGCGATGCTTCTGCTCGGCAAGGGGTGGCGTGAACGCACGGTGCGGCAATGGAAGCAGCATAAAAGAGATCACGGCAGGCTGATCTCCTGCCAGAAGCAGCCTGATTGCATCCGCTCCTTCTTCACCTCAAGCTCAACTCAGTATGCAGCTTGACGTTCTTTCTTTATGCCGGATCAATAAAACATTACTTGGCAGCGCCAGACCCGTCCCGCTTCTCAGCTTTCTTCTTGGCCTTCCTCGATGCTTTGGCATTCGGATCGAAGTTTGGATTTGGCGTCGGCATAAGTGCGCCGACTTCTTTTCGCCAGGCAATGAGCTTGGCGTGCAGTTCCTTCACCTTGTCGGGTTGCCCGACAGCAAGATTGGTCTTCTCGCTGAGGTCTTGGGCGATGTTGTAGAGCTCCAGGGCGCCATCTTCATGCCACTCGATGAGCTTCCAGTCGCCATCGCGAATGGTGGTGCAGGGGCCGCCGCCTTGGTTCGCATAGTGCGGGTAGTGCCAGAACAAGGGCTTGCCGCGATTCATGCCGCCGCCTTTGAGCAAAGGCACAAAGCTCACGCCATCGAGATGCTGCTCGGGTTTCAATGGCAGGCCCGCAAGCTGAAGCAGCGTGGGATAAAAATCCGTGCTGGTGACCGGCGAATCGCAAGTCGTGTCCGCTTGAGTCACGCCCGGAGCCACGACGATCAGCGGCTCGCGCACGCCGCCTTCATACGGCCAACCTTTGCCTGCACGGAGTGGCAGATTCGAGGTGGGATGGCCTTCCGCCGTGGCGAGACCACCGTTGTCGGCCATGAAAACGATGATTGTCTTTTCCATGAGTGCGTTCTTTTCCAGCGTCGCGATCAAGCGGCCAATGGCGGTGTCGAACTGCTCCAGCATTGCTGCATAAACCGGGTTGTTTTGCACGAGGCGCACCTGATTCGCTCGTTCCTGTCCCCAAGCATCCGCAGGGGCTTGTTTCACCTTTTCCTTCCACTTCGCAACTAAATCAGCCCGAGCGCCGATGGGCACATGCGGTGCGTTATAAGGCAGGTAAGCGTAGAAAGGCTTATCCTTGTTCGCTTCGATGAACATCACCGCAGCGTCGGTGATGCGGTCGGTGGCCTTCGGGTCGTCAGGCCGTTTTGCCTTGGCTCCCTTCGGCCCGGTGTCGCTGCCTTCATCATGGGTGAAGCCTTGATCCTTCGGCATGAAACCCGCGTCACCGAGATGCCACTTGCCCGCGAAAAACGTCGCATAACCCGCATCACGCATCGACTCAGCGATAGTGACTTCTTCGAGCGCCAGTTGCCGCGTGTTCGGCGCCGGGAGCATTTTGCCCGCACGCGTCCCACCGATGAAATTCGTGATGCCGAAACGCGGTGGATACTTCCCCGTCATGATGCTCCCCCGCGTCGGCGAGCACACACAACACGCAGCGTAGCCCTGCGTGAACTTCATCCCACGCTTCGCCAGACCGTCAATGTTTGGCGTCTCATAAAACGTCTTTGGATTGAATGCCCCGATGTCCATCTGGCCGAGATCGTCCGCGAGGATGAAGACGATGTTGGGTTTCGTCTCTGCGAAGAGCGAACTACAGAAAGCAAAGAGAAACAGAGAGGTGAGGAGCTTCATGGCAGTGCGATTAACGAGGCGCTTGCTCCAAACATCTCAGCAAATGCTGTGTCGTATCCTGCAGCCGTCTCAGAGTGGCGTCAGCTTTACCACCAAAGAGTTATAACCAAGCGTGCGGTCGAATTTGGCTTCATGCTCGATACGTTCCTCGGCCTTGAGCATGGTGATGCTTTTCACACGCTCACAGCAGAGCTTCAGAAGTGTGCGAAGGATCAGACGCGCATGCGGTGCACCGAGGCAAAGATGCGTACCGAAGCCAAAGGAGATGTGTGGATTGGGTTTGCGGTCGAGACGGACTTCTTGTGGCTCGGGGAAGGCGGCTTCATCGAAGTTGGCCGATGCCCAAGCGAGGGAGATGCGCTCGCCAGCCTTGACGGTGACGCCGTTGACATCGGTATCCGCAGGACAGACACGACCGATGTGCGTGAGCGGCATGAAGATGCGGAAAAACTCTTCGCTCGCGAGCGTGATGCGCTTCGGATCAGCGCGGAGGTATTCCAGTGATTCGGGATGCTCGGCAAGATAACCAAGCGCGCAGGAGATCGTGTGGATGATGGTGTCTCGACCACCCGCGAAGGCGAGATTGGCAAAACCCATGCATTCTTCGCGCGTGAGCTTGCGGTCGCGGAAAGTGGCTTGGGGGAGAGCGCTGAAAAAGTCGGGACCAGGATTGGCTTCAGCTTGGTCGAATTTGGCGTGCAGGTAGCTTTCCAGTGCCGTGCCTGCTTTGAACTCACCGCCCGTGACTTTGAAAACATGGATGCCCCAGCCGATCCATGTTTCGCCTTCGGACTCCGGCACGTTCAGCAGGTAGGTTAAAGCGCGTGATTGCACAGGCAGTGCGAACTCATTCACGATCTCGATGGACTCGCGATTCAGCGCCTGCGTTAGCATCCCATCCAGCAGCGTCTCGACCTTCGCAATCATTTCTGGTTCTTTTGCCCTCTGGAAGAAAGGCTCGACAATGGCGCGGTAGTCGGTGTGCTCAGGTGGATTCGTCTCGATGGGAAGCTGCCGCATGCTGCGCACATCTTCTTCCGATGGAATCGGCACACGGAAGGGCGCGTCCGAGCTGAACGTCTGCCAATCCTTCGCCGCTTTTCGCACATCCTCATGGCGCAGGATCATGGTGATGTTTTCGCCGTGAAACGGGCACTGCATCACGCCGGTGGCAGCGCGGGCTTCTTTGAAGGGATCGGAGAAAGCGGACATGGTTTGGGATCCTATTTAACGCGGTGTTGAAAGTGGTTTCGAGCGAGAACCTTGGTAAAAACAGGCCCGAAAATGTCTTTGCGGCGATATTCCATGCGCTTGTCTCGACCAGCTCTCAAAAAGAGTCTCATAAACGCGTCTTTGGACGACACTGGGGCTGACGATGGCATTACTTGGCGACTCAGTGCACTCCAGCTTCAGTTATACGGCTCTTTGGGATAGAAACCATGAGCGTTAGCTCTGGAAGGCCCTTGGAAACTGGCATCTTTCCGAAACGCTGCCCTCGGCTTTCCAAGAGCCGTCTGATTTACAAGCAGCCATCAAATTTCTCCACTCAGCAAAGCCACCACCTCCTTAAAACATAGCCAGGACAGTTAGTATTGCGGGTGCAAAATTTCATCGCAGTATCAGCATCATCAACAAAGCCTTTGCCGCAGGCCTTCCACGAAGAAATTCAAGCCCGGGACGCTCAAGTCGCCATCATCGCTTTGCATCTGGGGCATTTTGTGGAATGGCAACACTACTCATTCCACACTCCATGACCAAGCACTACATCTGGGACGCCTACTTCGCCGAACTCTTCGACTCCTGCGTGCAGGAGTATGACGAAGGTAACAAGGACTACACAGGCTGGTTCACGGAAGAGGATGAGGAATTCCTGAGCGCCATCGGCTGCCGGGACCGCGAGATCTTCGACTTCATCGAAGACCACTGCGTCTCCGATGGCCAGGACCCGACGGCCACCACGGCCCTGCTCGTCTCGGCGGTGCGCCGCGACTACTTCCTGACGATCCAGAAAGGCATCCCGAGTGCAGACATCATAGGCCCCTCCGAGCTTCCAGCGAAGACCGCGGAGCTCGAAGGCATCGTCTGGCTGCCGCGCATCATCGTCAAAGCACGCGCCAAGCTGCTCGGTGAGATGGACCCGGACACAATGTACTGCTGCGGTGGCGACCGCGCCTTTCTGGCAAAGCACGACATCCATCCAGCGGACTTCCTCCGCGTGGTCTGGGCCGCCGGGGACGATGACTCAAAGATCGTCGCCTATGTGAAGTCACGCGCCGCGTGATTCATCACCGCTTTTTCGCGGTGGTGGAGCTAAGGGGATTCGAACCCCTGACCTTCTCATTGCGAACGAGACGCTCTACCAACTGAGCTATAGCCCCAAGACTCTGCGCCGAACCTACTAAGCGGAGTTTGGGGATTGTCCAATGTGGATTTGACCTCCCGGATGGCTGCCTGTGAGAGTGGCCGCAGTCACAAAGCCGCATGAGCCTCGCGCAACACGGCCTCGGTGGTTTCCCGGTCCATGCAGGCGTCGGTGATAGACTGGCCCCGCGTCAACCGCTCCTTCGGCTGCGGGAACTTCTGGCTGCCGAACAGGTAGCTCTCCAGCATCGCGCCGATGATCGCCTTTTGTCCGGCGGCACGCTGGCGTACGACCTCGCGGAAGACCTTGGTCAAAGGCGCGATCTCCGCGACCAGGCTGCGCGGCGGCAGCAGCGGCAGCAGCGGCGATGTGGAGATTGGCAGTCTGACTCATGAGATCATCGCTTGGCACCTTCGCTGCTGGCTTTCACCTGCCAATCCCATCAAAACAGCCCCGCGCCCTTAGAGCTTGCCAAGCGCCGCCTTTCCCACGAAAAAAGCCCGCCACACTCCCACCATGCCAGACGCCCTCACGCCAGATGCCTTTCCCTCCGCCGATGCGCTCGGCTCGGCGCTGCCGCAGTATGACATCGAGGAGCGCATCAGCGTGGCGCAGGAGAGCGCCATCTACCGCGCACGCCAGCCCGCGCTGGATCGCAGCGTCATGATCCGCCTCATCGCCGAGCCCACGCCCCAGGCCGCCGCCCGCCTCATGGAGCGCCTCCGCGCCCGTGCCCGTCTCGTCCATCCCCGCATCGTCGCCGTCTATGACTTCGGCCGCACCCAGTCCGGCCTGCTCTACCTCGTCACCGAGCATGTCGATGGCCGCTTGCTCTCGGACCTCATCGCCGAGCGACAGGTGGCGCCAAAGCTCGCCTACAGCCTCGCCCTCCAGCTTTGCGACACCCTCGCCCTCCTCCACGGCCAGGGTTCAAAACATGGCGCCCTGAACACCCGCACCCTCCTCGTGGACAGCGAAGGCCAGATCAAAGTCACCGGCATCGGCATGACCCTCATGCCCAGCGGCGAGATCTCCTGGCTGCATGAGCACGAGGGCACCCTGGCCGATGACCTGTATGCCGTCGGTGCCGTGCTGCATGAGATGTTTGGCCGCGAGCCCCTGCCTGAAGATGGCCGCGTCTCCCGCAATCTCCCGCCCGCCTTCGGTGCCGTCATCCGCCGCTGCGTCCACACCGATCCCGCCCGCCGCTTCACCAGCGCCACCGAGATCAAAGACGCCCTCGTCCTTGCTCTGCGCACCCAGCAGCAGAGTGCCGCCGCCAAAGGCGCCGCTGCGGCTCCCGCCGTCCCCACACCCGCGCCGGTCACTTCCAGACCCGCCGCAGCCCCAGCGGCTGCTCCAGCCCCTGCGCCCGCTTATGCACCGGCGGCAGCGGCTCCCCACCCCACCGCACCGCCACCGCCCATGTATGGTCGGGGCCGCCCGCCGCCGCCCATGGTCCGTGCCCAGCCCAGCTTCATGAAGAAGCTCGACGACTTCCTCTGGTCCTGCCTCAGCGCCGGCCTCCACTTCGGCGTCTTCTTCGTCACTGCCACCATCCTTCTCATCTTCTACATCATGAAGGACAAAATCGTCCTCAACACCGACGACGACCCCAAATCCAAGCGCGAAGAGGCCGCCATCCCCGGCGAAATGCTCGGCAAACTTCCCGCCGCCCCCCTTCTCCCCGAAGCCCCCAGCGCTCCCATCTCCAGGCCCATCACCCTGCCCGCCCCTGATCCCTACGCCGGCATCAATGCCGAATACCGCACCGCCGTGCAGGCCGAGGCCACCGCCTCTCTCGATAAAGTCCGCCTCGACGAGCTCACCTACATCCGCAAGGAGCTCGACCGCATCCAGACAGGCCAGCCCGTCCCCGACACCGACGAGCCAGACCTCCCCGCCTCCCTCAAGCGCCTCCGCGACGATTACCGACAGAAGCGCGCCGCCCTCGCGAAATAGATCTTCATGAAGTCCCACCTCCTCTCCGCCCTCCTCCTCACCAGCCTCGCAAACGCCGCCGACTGGCCCGAATGGAGAGGCGACGGCGGCCAGGGCCAGAGCAGCGCCACCGGCCTCCCCGCCACCTGGAGCGAGACCAGCAGCATCGTCTGGAAGACCCCCCTCCCAGGCCGCGGCCACTCCACCCCCGTGCTTGTTGGCGACCAGATCTGGCTCAC
>JBILPY010000475.1:0-3960 GCA_044373575.1 Prosthecobacter sp.
GGGCGGACACGGCCGTGGCAGCACCAGACGGTTCTCATGCGTGAGAGCCACAGCTGTGGCTGGGCTGCATGACTTTCATTTCAGGCGGACACGGCCGTGGCAACACCAAACGAATCTCATGCGGGGCGGACACGGCCGTGGCAGCACAAGACGGTTCTCATGCGTGAGAGCCACGGCGGCGGCTGGCCCAAATGAATCTCGTGAGACGCTGCCACGACCGTGTCTGAGCACCCTCAAAGGTCGGCGAAGACGGGGCGCTTCCAGATGGGGACGCGGGTCTTCACTTCCTTGAGATACCAGCGGCAGAGGTCGAAGGACTCGGCGCTGTGCTTGCTGCGGACGCGGATGAGGATGGAGGGCTCTTCGGCGGCGACGAAGCCGAGGCGATGCTGGATGAAAACGCTGTGCGGGCCGTGGTCGCGGGTGCCGTGCTTAATGAGCTCGGCGAGCATTTTTTCCGCCATGGGCAGGTAGGCGCTGTAGTCGATGCCGGTGATCGGGCGGCCATCCTCCATGCCCCGGACGGTTCCGAGAAAGCGCACTTCCGCGCCCTCCCCCGGTGCAAACGCGGGCGTCACATCCGGGATGGGGTCGTGGGAGAGGAGGAAATGGAGGGTCATGGGAGCCACAACCTCACTTCGTGCTGAAGAACGCGTGCTTCGGATCGCCTTTGCTGAGCAGGTAGGCGAGCAGGTCGAGGATGTCGTCTTCCTTCAGCATGTTTACCAAGCCGGGAGGCATCATGCTGATCTTGCTGGGGTTGATGCTCTCGATTTCAGCGCGTTTGAGGCTCTGGATGGCGTTCGGGTCGAGCATGTTGACGTTCACCATCAGGGTGTCTTCCTTCAGATTCATGATGCGGCCCACGACGAGACCGCCGTCCTTCATCTTGAAGTCCATGCTGCCATATTGATCGCTGATCTCCTTGCTCGGCTCGATGATGGATTCGAGCAGGTCTCGCGGTCCAAATTTGCCGCTCACGGAGGTCAAATCAGGTCCGACGGCTCCGCCTTCGAAGTTGAAGCGATGGCAGGCGAAGCAGCCGATGGCTCCGAAGCTGTTGCGGCCGTTTTCAAAGTTGCGCCCGCCTTCGAGGCCGACGTTCAAAACGCTTTCGAGATCCTTCACGGTCCACTGCTTTACAAAGGCAAGGGGCTTCGCGGCGAAAGTCGGCGTCCTCGATTGAGGCGGGGCGTTGAGGATCGGCTGAAGCGCGGCTTTTTCGGCATCGCTGAGCCCGGCGAGGCTGTCGCGTTTGATGTCGTCGATGAACATGCCGAAGCTGGCGCCGCCGGTGTAGGTGGCGGCGCGTGTGAACCATTTGAAGAACTCCTCGCGCAACGCGGGAGTCCAGCCTGCTTTGGCAAGGCGGAGGCTTTTCGCGTAGCCGATCTGCTCTTCCTGAGTCGGCGCGCTGTTCACCAGCGGCACGGCTTTGGCGATGACAGATTCATCGCCGAGATAGACGAGCATTTCACAGAGATCCTGACTGAGGCCGACATCCTTGTGCGGGAACAGCGGGGCGAAGCGCTCGATCGTGCTCTTCTTCTGCTCAGGCGTTGGTTCGCCGAGGCGGAGGAAGGCGAGGGTGTAATTTCGCAGTAGCGTCGTCTGGCCGAGGAGGTCGAGGTCGCCAAGCATGATCTTATCAAGAGCGGCGATCACCGCAGGCTGATCGGCGGCGGAACCGTGACGGATGAGCGCCATGAGTGCGGTCAAAGCGGCGCGCGGTTTGGTTTCAGCGAGTGCCTTGTCCTTCCACTCGGCCACGGGCTGATGCTCGATGGCGATGCGCGCTGCATTGCGGATGAGGCGGTCAGCATTGGCGAGATGTGGCCATGCGGCTTTGACGGAATTGGGATGTTTGATGCCGTGGTAGGCTTCGAGGCTCCGGCGCAGCATGTGCTGGCTCCGGTCCCCGCCTTCGAGCTTGAAAGGCTTGGGCTCGGTGGACTCACTGCCAGCATAGGTCACGCGATACAGCGCCGACTGCGTCTTGCGTCCGCCGATGCTCACATACATCGCGCCGTCCTTGGGATTGATGACGAGATCGGTGAAAGGCATCGGCTGCGCGCTCATGAACTCCTCAAAGTCGGCGGTGTAGCCCGCGCCATCGGGGCGGAGATGCACGGCATACATTTTGCCGTAGCTCCAGTCGCAGATGAAGTAGGCCTCCTGGTATTTCGCGGGGAACTTCGCCCCATAGCCGAACTGCGTGCCTGTGGGCGAGCCAGGGCCGATGTCCTTCACGGGCGGCACGCTGTCCTCCCAGCGCACCGGCCATTTGCCGCTGCCATTGCGCCAGCCAAACTCACTGCCGCTGAGCACCTGGCAGACGCGCGTGGGGCGATACCACGGCAGGCTCATGTCCCACTCCATGTCCGCATCGAAGGTGAAGAGATCCCCCTCTCGATTGAAGGCCGCGCCATATTCATTGCGGAAGCCTGTGGTGATGAGCTCCCAGTCCTTGCCATCGAGGCTGACCTTTGCCACCCAGCCACGAGGAGCCAGCGCATCCTTCATGAAGCCACGCCCATAGATGCGCGGCAGCAGCAGATCCTCCTGCCACACCGCTGGCACGCGATTCTTTGTGAACTCGGTCAGCGGCGTCTGATTGCCGACGATGACGTAGATGCTCTCACCATCGGGGCCGGGCACGACGTAGTGCGGCCCGTGCTCGCCCGCCCGCTCCGTGTAGCCACGGATGAGATCGACCTTGTCAAAAGTGTCGTCGCCGTTCGTGTCGCTGACTTTGTACAAACCGCGCCCCTGGAACTCGTCGCCATTCACTTGGAGGTAGATGCTGCCTTTGACAAAAGCCATGCCCTGCGCTGCACCGATGGGCAGGTCGATCTTCTGGATCTTCGTGTCCGCAGCACCGGCTCCCAGTGCTGGCGGGGTAATGCGGTAAAGCGCACCGTATTGATCCGAGGCGATGAGGCGGCCTTTGTCATCGAGACACATGCTCACCCAGGAGCCCTGATCGCCCTTCGGCACGGTGTAGAGCAGCTCGACTTTGAAGTCCTTGGCGATCTTGATGCGCTCCACGGGCGTGGCAGCTTCATCAGCAAAAAGAGGCGCGGCGGCGAGCAACGCGAAAGGGAGGAAACGACGGATCATGATGGGGGAAGGGCGGTCTAAAATGGAGGGAATCTTGGGCGCTTGCTCAGACTTTCGGATAAAGCCGCGTCGCATCCACGGCGGCCAGCTCGATCAGGTAGCTGGCGAACTTCTGCGTCAGGCGCTCGAAATACAGTGCGCCCTTCTCGGGCGTGGAGTGCTGGGGATCACCGGAGCCGGTGTCATTCGTGGCCTGCGTCCAGGGGCGCTGTGCCCAAGCCCATTTTTCGCGCATGGCTTTGAGAGCTGGCAGGTTGTCTTTGCCCTCTCCCCATTCATTTTTCGGCAAAACGAGGTCGGGATGCAGGTGCTGCATGAGGCTGGTCTCGCGCTCATCGGCGTGATCGCCCACAATCGTGAAGATGTCCTTCCCTGCGTCGATGTGGAACCAGTTCACCATGCTCAGGTGGATCTTCGGATGCTTCGCCTGAAGCTCACGCAGCATCTGGCGGAAATCATTGCCGCCGTGGCCGTTAAAAAGGACGAACTTAGGTACGCCCACGCCTTCCAGGCAGGAAAGGATGTCCTCCAGCACGGCCATCTGGGTGCTGGGGTTCATATTGATGCAGAAGGGGATGTCGAGCTGGCCCGTCTGCACACCAAAGGGCAGGTTTGGCAGGATGGCGACCTTCGCCCCGGCCTCCCACGCGATGCGCCCGGCCTCCGCCGTCATGGCCTCGTTTTGCAGGCTGTCCGTGGCGTAGGGCAGGTGCCAGTTGTGCGCCTCCGTGGCTCCCCACGGCAGCACGGCCACCTCGTAGCGCGTGGCTTGCACATGCTTCCAATTCGTTTCGGCGATCATCCAAGGGCGGGGTTGGCTCATGAGGGCGAATACAGCAT
>JBILPY010000476.1:0-3958 GCA_044373575.1 Prosthecobacter sp.
TGATAGTGGAGGTGACTCCGGGATGATCCAGGGTGGTCATGCTGGCCGCGCCTGTGATCACGATGTCGGAGCTGGCCGATAAAACTACGGTGCCTGTCCCCGCCCCGGCGAGAACGGAGAGGGCGCCGAGATTGAGCAATCCAGTGGTTCCAAGGCTGAGGATGTCCGCCGCATTGCCGCCCGTGTAGTTCAGCGCTCCCTGAACGATGATATTGGCGGCAGTTTCCAGCACGCTGTTGGAGCCATCGCCGAGATTGAAAACGGCGTTGCCGCCGACCTGGAAGTTAGTGGCCAGATTGATGGTGTCTGAGCCGCTGCCGCCCTGAACGGTGACATTGCCGCCGAGGAGGAGGTTGTCGAGAGTGGTGAAGTTATTGCCGATCCCCTGGGTGATCACGAGGTCCTTCACCAGATCGACATTGACGACGGTGAGGGTGTCATTGCCTTCCTTGAGGTCGGATTTGATCGTGTGCAGCGCCGCCTGGAAGCTGACGGAGGCGGCGGCAGGGTCTCCCCCGAGCTTGATCAGGGTGCCGCCTGCACCGGTGATGCTGAACTGGTCCGGCAGGGTCTCCGTGATGGTGATGAGATTGTCATCGATACTGCCAGTGAGAGTGAGGACTCCGCCAGCGATCACCGCAGTGACAGTGCCGGCAGGGGCGAGCTTGGATTCGAGGACTTCAATGACTGGGGATGGGGACGCTTTCATGGCGGAGATTTAATCGCGTTGAGTTATTTGTGACTAATTTAAGAAAAGGAGTCGGCCATTCGATGGCAGAATGCCGGGCCATTCGGGATGGAGCTGCGGCTCTGAGGCGGCTGTAGAGATGACGACTTTCATGGAACTAAGTTCTTGAGCGACACTGCCTGCGGATAATTTCGCTGCCTTTATACAGAAGTGTCAGTCCTAAGAACAGACTTTTTTATCCCTACCAGTAACTCTTCTTGAGCTGTCCTGCGGCGATCGGCGGATGCGGACAAGTGTGGGCACGTTTTTGTTACCTAACTCATGCACCCCGAAGCTGCCTCTCCAAACGCTGTGCGCTGAGGTGGTGGCTCAGGAGCCGGGCAACCATGAACGCAATGATTCACGCAGTGCCTGGCGGGCGCGGTAGAGGCGCATCTCCACGGCTTTTTCACTGAGGCCGAGAATGGCTGCGACCTGGATGTGGGTGAGATGCTCGTAGGTGGTAAGGAGGAGCGGCTCCTTAAGCTCTGGTGGGAGGGCGTGGATGGCCTGGCGGACGGCTGCGGCGCGCTCCTGATCCATCATGGCGTTGTCTGGGCCTGGGCTGTCGTCCGGCGGGCAGGTCTGGCTGAGCGTCTCGTGGTCAAGGAGGGTCACGGGGTGGCGCTTCTGCCAGCGGGCGTGATTGCGGACGAGATTCGTGGCGATGGTATAGATCCAGGTGGAGAAGGGGCGGACGGGATCGTAGCTGTGGCGCTTTTTATAGACGCGGACGAAGGTCTCCTGAGCGAGGTCCTGGGCGGTGGCGGAATCTCCACAACAGCGCTGGAGGTAGGCGATGATGCGCGCACTCCAGCGGCGCATGAGCGCATTGAGGGCGGGGTCGTTGCCGCTGGCGAGAGCGGTCATGAGATGGGCGTCGTCGTCTTCCTCCGGGCGGGGGGCAATCATGCAATAGTAGAGGGATGACCTGCAGGCTGCGGGCCGCGGCAGGTAATCCCGAAAGGGTGGCTGGTCAGACTGGTTGAGAGTACATCATTGAACGGGGCTCGTTTGGGACTGGAGCTGCTCCAGCTCGGGTGGGTGGAGGACTTCGGGGAGGATGTCAGCCAGGAAGCGGCTGCCCTGGGCGGGTTCCATCTGGGCTGCGACTGAGCGGAGGTGGCCGATCATGGTTTCCAGACAACGCTCACAGATGGCCTTTTCCCTGCGGCGCTCGTCCTGGGCAGGCTCAGCAAGACGGAGACGGCTGCGCAGACTGGAAGGCCGGTGGGCGGCGATCATCTCGGCGCACATGGCATCACAACGGGCAAAGTAATTGTGATGCAGGGCGCTAATGCGGGAAAAGGCCGCGTCGGAGAGCTGGTACTCATGGCGTAGCCAGTCCAGACCGATCGACTCGCGCGAGGGATGTTTTGGCTGGAGCTGACGGGTGATCTGAAAAGCAGTGGCAGCGAGGACGCAGGTGAGAAGAACGAGGGAAAATAAACGGAGACGCAAGTCCATGGTGGGTCAGGGGGCGGCCAGATGCAGGGAGGCAAACGGGCTGATGGACTGAACGTAAGCAGTGTGGGGATCCAGCTGCGGACCATTGCCATCAATGAGCGCCAGAACAGTCCCGACAAGGATGGCGACCAGCGCGGTGATGGCCAGGGCTCGTGGTCGCAGGATTTGAGAGGCCAGCACCTCCCACCAAGACAGCTCCGCCTCATCCGCCGAGATGCGCGCCCACACATCCCTCGGCAGCAGGGCCGGGGGCTCGGCACGGACCTGCCATTGCGACAACAGTTCATCGAGAGGATCTGGTGTGTTCATGACAGGAGAAGAGTGCTGAAAATGGATGGAAAACGCACGGTAGATGAACGCAGGCGGAGCCGTCTGCTATCACGGAGCCGGAGCTCAGCGGACGTAGCTGTACGTCAGGCCGGTTTTGCTGGAGATGGGGGTGGGCGAATGATGATAACGACGCGTGCCGGCAGGCTCGGTGCCGATAGCAGGACGGGAGTCGGTGTACCCGAGTCCGGTCTTGCTGCCGATGGGGGTGACCGAGTGGGAGTAGTGTCGGCCGGTGGAATCTTTGATGCCGGAGGAGCAGCTCACAAGACTAAGGACGGCAGCCAGGGGCAGGATGATTTTTGTCATGGTTGGTCGGATGTTTGGTTTGTTTGGGTTGGTTGAGGCGGTGAAATCACCGTCTTCAAGAGCTGCTACCCCGCCGAGCCAAACACCCCTCAAAATTTCCGCACCTTTTTGTGCGCAGGGGTGCAAAAGACACTCCTGGCAGATGCACCTACTTTGCCCAACTCATGCACTCCGAAGCGGAAGCCACCTCTCCAAACGCTGTCCGCTGATGCAGCGGCTGATCAAGACTCATGGGCCCTGCGTGCTCGCGCTGTAGAAAAGGGCTCCGTATGAGGCGCTGATGAGTGGTTGAGATTTCACACAGGCTGCTGCCAGACATGGAAGTTTGGTGGTCTTGAGAGATGAAGAAGGTGCACACCAAGGGAAAGGAGCGTCTCACGGCGTGCTTATTCTCTGGCATGAACCTGATTGAAAAAGAGAACGCGCTGCCGGGATCAAATGACTGGCAGCTCACGCGGATGAAGCCGGATGGCAGCGCGTATCGGTCGGCGGTGATCGAGGGTTACTGCTCGCGGCAATCCGTGAAGGCGGGGGAGGTGCTGGACTTCTACGTGAGCGCGAAGCCGGCGGCGAAGTTCAAGATCGAGATCTTCCGCACGGGCTACTACGGCGGCAAAGGTGCCCGCTTGATGACGGAGCTGGGGCCATTTGAAGCCAAGGAGCAGCCAACGCCGCCCGTGGGTGAGAAGCGTCTGCGTGAGTGCCAGTGGGAGAAGAGCGCCTCCCTGACGATCCCGAGCGACTGGGTGAGCGGGGTGTATCTCGGCAGGCTGACGACACTGCCAGATTCGAAGGATGAACCGTATTGGCAGAGCTATGTCGTCTTCATCGTGACCGATGACCGCCCGGCGGACATTCTGCTCCAATGCAGTGACAACACCTGGCAGGCCTACAACAAGTGGCCGGACAATTATTCTCTCTACACCGACCCGAAGGGGAACCAGGGCTCGACGGCGGACGTGAGCTTTGACCGGCCGTATGCGAAGTATGCGCAGATCTATGAGAACCCGCAGTCCGTGGGCAGCGGGGAGTGGCTGTGCTTTGAGTTCCCGATGGGCTTCTGGCTGGAACAGCAGGGCTACGATGTGAGCTACTGCTCAAACGTGGACATGATCACCCCGGATCATG
>JBILPY010000069.1:0-12873 GCA_044373575.1 Prosthecobacter sp.
CCAGACGAGCACACCGGAGGGCAGCAGGCTGAGCAGGCCCGCCTTCCAGCCGGTAAAACTGGCAAGAAGGGAGATGAGGCCGAAGCCTGCGACGAAATTCACCACGCCCCGGACAAGGAAGTAGGTCAGCACCGCCGCCGCCGCCGAGGTGCCGAGCAGGGTGTTCGTGCTCATGGTCGAGGCGTAGGCTCCGAAGACCTCCGTGCGATGCTGAAAGACAAACAGCCCGGCCATGACCGCGATGGCCAGATTGATCATCATGAGCATCTGCGAGACGATGCCGCGGGCCACGGCCATGCCGACAAAGAAGGCCACGATGGCGAGCCCCCAGGCATTCATGCCCTGGCTCGAAACTGCGCGCTTCACGCTTTCGACAGTTCCGCCGAGTTCAGGCAAATTCAGAGCGAGGAAATCCATGGATCGGCTATCAAAGGGGCACGCCGCTGGCGGTGCAAGCCGTTTGTGGAAGACGCGAGGAAGAGCCGACTGCGCGTTGCCTTCCGGCGTATTCCTCCTACTCTGCCCGCCCCTTCCATGACTGCCACCGCTGCTCCCCTCCCTGTGATGCCCGACAAACACGGCCACTTTGGCCGCTACGGAGGCATGTTTGTGCCGGAAACACTCATGGCCGCGCTGAATGAACTCTCCGAGGAATACGAGCGCGCCAAGGCCGACCCGATGTTCCAGACGGAGCTGAACCGCCTCCTCCACGAGTATGTCGGCCGCCCCACGCCGCTCTACTTTGCCGAGCGCTGGACGGAGAAGCTCGGTGGTGCCCGCATTTACCTAAAGCGTGAAGATTTACTTCACACCGGCGCTCACAAGATCAACAATGCCCTCGGCCAGGCCCTGCTCGCGCTACGCCTCGGCAAGCAGCGCATCATCGCCGAAACCGGTGCCGGTCAGCACGGCGTGGCGACAGCCACCGTTTGCGCACGCTTCGGGCTGGACTGCACCATCTACATGGGTGCCGTGGACATGGCGCGGCAGGCTTTGAATGTGGCCCGCATGAAATTCCTCGGGGCCAAAGTGGTCGCCGTCACTGCCGGACAGGCAACTTTGAAAGAAGCCGTCAATGAAGCGATGCGCGACTGGGTGACGAACGTCCGCAGCACGCACTACATCCTCGGCAGCGCGCTCGGCTCGCATCCCTTCCCGATGATGGTGCGTGACTTCCACCGCATCATCGGAGTCGAGGCACGCCAGCAGATTCTCGAACGCGAGGAGCGCCTGCCCGACCTGCTCGTCGCCTGTGTCGGCGGCGGCAGCAACTCAATCGGCCTTTTCCATCCTTTCCTCAATGACGCCAACGTTCGCATGATCGGCGTCGAGGCTGGAGGCGACGGCATCGTGCCCGAGCGCCACGCCGCACGTTTCCAGGGCGGACGCCTCGGTGTGCTGCAAGGCACAAAGACTTGGCTGCTCGCCAATGATGACGGCCAGATCGAGCTGACCCACAGCGTCAGCGCCGGTCTCGACTACGCCGCCATCGGCCCCGAGCACGCCTGGCTGCATGACATGAAGCGCGTCGAATATCACTACGCCACTGACGACGAAGCGCTCGCCGGCTTCCAGGAGTTGTCCGAGGTCGAAGGAATCATCCCCGCCCTCGAAAGCAGCCACGCCATCGCCGAAGTCACGAAAGTCGCGCCGAAGATGGGCAAGGACCAAGTCATCATCGTGAACCTTTCCGGCCGCGGTGACAAAGACGTCGCCCAGGCCGCGCGGATGATTTTCAAAGAGGAGCTCAAGTTCTAGGCGGTCTGCCTTCACCGACTCAGCTCGATATTATCAATCAACCGCGCTTTCCCGAACCACACTGCCAGAGCGATGAGGCTGTGATTGCGGGCGATGTCGAGGGGCTGGAGCGTTTCTTGATCGACGAGGGCGATGTAGTCTTCGCGACCTAGTCTGGCGTGCTCGGCGAGGTGGGCGCGCATGAGCGAAAGAAGGCGGGAGGTGCCGGTGACTCCGCCGAGCCAGGCTTCACGAGCGGCGACGAGCGCCTGGCGCAGGGCAGGGGCTTCGGCGCGCTCTTCGGGGCTGAGGTAGCGATTGCGGGAACTCATGGCGAGGCCGTCGGGCTCGCGGATGGTCTCGATGCCGTGGATGACGACGGGGATGTCGAGATCGCGAACGAGTCGGCGGATGATGGCGAGCTGCTGGTAGTCCTTCTTTCCAAACACGGCTTCGTCGGGTTGGACGAGGTTGAAGAGCTTTGCCACGACCGTGCAGACGCCGTCGAAGTGGCCGGGACGGCTGGCTCCGCAGAGGACGTTGGAGAGGCTGGTTTCGAGGATCTTGATGCTGCGGTCGGCGTGATAAACCTCACGCACTGCAGGGGCGAAGATCATGTCAGCTCCGGCAGCTTCACACATGGCCATGTCAGCTTCGAGCGTGCGCGGGTAGCGGTCGAAGTCTTCGTTCGGGCCGAACTGGAGGGGATTCACGAAAATGCTGGCGGCCACTCGGGCATCTTTGCCAGCGAGTTGGCGAGCTTCGCGCACAAGTGTGGCGTGGCCTTCATGCAATGCGCCCATGGTGGGCACGAAGACGACGTGTCCGGCGGTTTTGCGCCAGGCGCGGAGATCGGAAACGGTTTCGATCAGGGTCATGATTTCAAGTCGCGGGCTTGGAAGAAGGCGGCACCGAGGATGAAGAGGCTGGCATTCACGGCGGCAATGACGGTGAAGCTGCGGGCGATCACGGGCCAGGGCACGGTGGTCTTCAGCGCGAGCGCCCAGGTGCTAATGTGCTTTGTGAGCAGGAACTGGTCGTAGTTGTCCATGAAGCCGGTCTCGCGCACGATGCGGTCGATCAAAAAGTAGCTCAGTGCGCCGATGGTGGCGGCGGCGGGTTTCATGGGCAGGCAGGAAAAGAAGAACGCAATGCTGCTGACGATGGTCATGCTGAAGGAGATGAGCAGCGTGCTGACGAAGAAGCGCTCCAGGCCCTCGCTCCAGGGGTAAAATTCGAGGATCGGTGGATCGAGAACAGCGACGAAAAAGCCGCCGCCCCAGCCTTTGAGAATGAGGCCGAGCAGGAAGGAGGTCCAGACGATGAACTGGATGAGCAGGATCGTGTAGCAGGTGCAGCTCAGGTATTTGATGAAGAGCAGGCGCACGCGGCTGATGGGCCGCACGAGCAGTAGCCTGTAGTGCCCGTCTTCGTTTTCCTTGGCCACGATGTCGCCTGCGACAAGCGCGAGGTAGATGGCCCCGAGCAGCAGGACGGAAAGGCCGATGATGATGAAGGCGAGCGTGAGGGCGGAATCATACTGCTCGAAGGCCTGCCCCTGCCGAGCGATGAGCCAGGCGAGGCGTTTTTCACCATTCAGGAATTCGAAGAGCAACCAGATGACGAGCTCCAGCGCGAGGAAGGCGACGAAGCCAATGTAGGTTCGGCGGCGGGCGAAGAGCTTGAGCAGTTCGCTCTGCCATTGGTGGAAGAAGAGGATCATGCGCCGGTCATTCCGAGGTAAAATTCTTCCAGCGTGGGTTTGTGTGCCTGCCAGGAGTCCACGCGCACGCCGGCTTCGACGATCTGGCGGAGCATCTCAGGCCCGACGATGTGCGGTGGCAGATCGATGAGGTTGGTCACGGGATCAATCGTGGCTCCGGCCGTGCGGATGAGCTCGCGGGCCTTCACCATGTCCCGTGTTTGCAGCTGGAAGATGGTTTGTTTCCGCTGCTGGGAGGGGACGATGCCTTCATACATCTTGCGGCCTTGTTTGAGGATGACACAGCGATCACACATCTGCTCGACTTCGGCGAGCAGGTGGGAATTCACGAGGATGGTCATGCCATACTCGGCGCGCAGTTTGAGCACGAGCTCGCGGAACTCGCGGATGCCTTCGGGGTCGAGTCCGTCGGTGGGTTCGTCGAGCAGCAGGCACTTCGGGCGTGGCAGTAGGGCCTGCGCGAGTGCGAGCCGCTGCCTCATGCCGTGGCTGTAGGTTTTGGTCTTGTGATCCGCGCGTTTGTCGAGGTTCACGAGCTTGAGCACGCGTTTCACCTCCGCCTCATCCCACCAGCCGGAGAGGGAACAGAGCACGCGGAGGTTTTGCCAGCCGCTGAGGTAGTCGTAAAAGTGCGCCGCCTCATAGATCGCGCCGATCTGGCGGAGGGCATCGGCGCGATGGGTCTGCACGGAGTGGCCGGAGATGCGGACCTCTCCACCATCGGGTCGGACCATGCCGAGGGTGATGCCGAGGATGGTGCTTTTGCCCGCGCCGTTGTGGCCGAGCAGACCGAGGATCTCACCCTGACGGACCTCGAAGCTCACGTCATCGAGCGCGAGGCGGTCATTGCGCCAGCGTTTGGTGAGGTGGGAGACTTCGATGAGGGCCATGTGGGGCGTGACAGTGCCGTGCGAGCACCTTCCCGCAAGACTTGGGGCACAAAAAAGGCGCGCCGGGTGAGAGCGCGCCTTTTTCGAAAGTAGGAGAGAATTATTTCTTCCGGCGGGTCACGCGGACGCCCATTTTGCCGGCGACTGGGTTCGGAGATTGCTGGCCGTGCATCCAATAGCTGGCTCCCGGTTCGTCGGTGTTGACCGAGGCGTTGCGATCCAGAAGTCCGGGAGGATCATTGCTGTTGTCGGAGGTCAGGGCGCCGAGGAGGCCGTCAGACTCGATGGTCTTGGGCTGGGCGGGAGTGTCTGAGGCTGGCGGCGGATTGTCCACCTGCACGCGGCGGTAGGACACGCCCATCTTACCAGCGATGGGGGAGGCGTTGTTGGCGGCGTATTTGCGGCCGTCGTTTTCACCCGTGGAGCAGCTGACGAGGGCGGCGGTGGTGATGAGAAGAAGGATGGATTTGATCATGGTGAATGCTGGCAGGTGGGATGGGCGGGTGGGAGATGCGGCTCAGGGGAGGATGGCATTCGGGGAATCGACGAAGAAATCTTTCAGTTCGTCTTCCGTGCTGTTCGTGCGGATACCGTCCAGACGACGGCGGCTGCCGCGGTCAGTGCGCGGGCTGTTGGCGGTGCGCTCGATGAGGTCGGTGATGACCGGGGCGGCCACGACGGCGCTGGCGGCCAGGAGGGTGAGGGAGATGATGTTCGATGAGCTGCGGCTCATGCCACGGCCAAACAAGATGCCCAGTGCGCAGCCAGCGGCGGCAGGGGCGATGATGTTGGCGTAAGTTTCGTAGCGACTTTCGGCGGTGGTTTCAGGAGGCATGACGAGGGAACGATAGCAGATCCGCACATTCTCCAAAGTGGAATTTGCCCCTGTGCACGAAAGCTTCCATGATCAGAAGTAATGACCCCCGAGACGAACTCCCGATATGCACTCATCCTCGCTGGCGGCAGCGGCCAACGATTCTGGCCCATCAGCCGCGATGCACTGCCGAAGCAACTGCTCAAGCTTTTTGGCGACAAGACCCTGCTGGAGATGACCGTGGAGCGTCTCGAAGGGCTCGTGCCGAAGGAGAACATCCTCATTTTGACCAACAAGCAGCAGGAGGCCGGTGTGCGGGCGCTGCTGCCCTACCTGCCAAAGGAAAATATCGTGGCCGAACCCGAGAAGCGTGACACGGCCCCAGCCATCGCTCTGGCTGTCGGCTGGGTGGTGGCGCGTGATCCGAATGCCACGATGATGGTGCTGCCAGCGGATCATTTGATCCAAAACAGGGCCGAGTTTCAGCGCGTGCTCACTACCGCGATGCAGGCTGCCGAGGCGGGGAATGCGCTGGTCACTGTGGGCATCAAGCCGACCTGGCCCTGCCCGAGCTACGGCTACGTGGAGCGCGGCCGCCGCGCCTCGCTGCCGGGTGTGGAGGGCAATGGCATCTATGAGGTGGTGCGCTTCCGTGAGAAGCCAAACCCAGACCTCGCTGAGCACTTCATCAGCCAGGGCACCTTCACCTGGAATGCTGGCATGTTCATCTGGACGATCCCCGCCATTTTCAGCGAGCTGAGCCGCCACTGCCCGGCGCTGGCGGACTTTGTTTCCGAACTGCGTGGGTCGAAGGACTTTACCGCCACGGTGAGCAAGCAGTTCTCCAAGCTGCCGAAGCTGAGCATCGATTACGCGCTGATGGAGCGAGCCTCCCGCGTGCTGAATGTGGAGGCGACCTTTGACTGGGATGACGTGGGGAACTGGACCAGCGTGGGCCGTTACCTGAAAAACGACGACGACGGCAATCAATACAACTGCGTGCTCTCCCAGATCGGCGCGGCGAACAATCTCGTCTTCACGCAGACTGGCCAGCATGTGGCGCTGCTGGGCGTACAGGATCTCATCGTCGTCTCTGCCGGAGATGCCCTGCTCATCACCAGCCGGGCTCACGCGGAGAACATCAAGAAACTCGCCGATCAACTGCCGAAGGAACTGAAGTGAACGGCAGGCCCAATTCATGCCCCGCATCCTCGCCATCGACCACGGCACTGTGCGCATCGGACTCGCGCTGAGCGACGAGATGGAGCTCGTGGCCAGCCCTTTTAAAACGATCGACTCCCGACCGGGAGCCGAACACGAGATCGTCCAGATCGTGAAGCAGAAGCAGATCGGGAAAGTCGTCATCGGCATGCCCTTTCACATGAATGGTCAGAAGGGCGATGCCGCCGGGCGCGTGGAGAAATTCGCCAGCCTGCTGGGCAAGGCCCTGGATCACGAGGTGCCCATCGAGTTCGTCGATGAGCGGCTCTCTTCCGTCGAAGCCGAAGCCTCCCTTTCCCGCGCTGGCATCACGGGCAAGCACGAGCGGAATCAGCTCGTCGATCAGCTCGCCGCCGTGGTCATTTTGCAGGAATACCTCAACCAACAGCGCGGCCCCGAAGGCTACCTGCTCCCCGACAGCGCCTACGAACTGGAATGGACCGATGAGCCCAAGCGACGTCGAAAGTAAGCTCGGTCTGAATCGAGGTGCTGCACCGGGCTTCAAGCGCCTGCGTCTCACCGTGGCGTATTGCGGCACGCCCTGGCGTGGCTGGCAGAGCCAGGAGGGCGGTGGCGCCATCCAGGACGAACTGAATGCCGCCTTTCTCAAAGCCATCCGCGCCGTCACCAGCGTGCAGGGCAGTGGCCGCACTGATGCTGGGGTGCATGCGCTCGGCCAAGTCGCCCACTGCGATGTGCCGGAGTCCCTGCGCCTGAGCCCAGAATCCTGGATCAGCGCGCTGAATGCCTGCCTGCCACTCACCATCCGCATCACCGAGGTGAGCTTTCCCGAGCCGACCTTCCATTCGCGCTTCGATGCCGTGGGCAAGATCTACCGCTACCGACTCTGGAAGCAGCCCATGCTCTCCCCCTTTGAGGCCGACCGCGCCTGGCATGTCTATGGGAAGCTCGACATGGATCTCCTCCGCGACTGCACGCAGATGCTCGTGGGCACGCACAACTTCGTCCGTCTCTCCGCCAATCGTGGTGACATGCCCGAGACACTTCGCCGCTCTCTGCCACACAAGACCACGCGCACCATCCATCGCGCTGAAGTCACGGAGAAAGACGGCGTCATCGAGCTCGAGTTCGAGGGGAATGGCTTCCTCTACAAAATGGTACGCATGATCACCGGTACCCTCGTCCACGTCGCGCGCGGACGCGCCACACGAGACTGGTTTGCCGATGTGCTGAGCAATCCTCAAGATCCGCAGAGCAACCAAACCGCGCCCTCCTGCGGCCTTTACCTCGTCCGCGTGCTCTACCCGGAGCCCGCCGCCGCCTTTGACACCCCGCCGCTCCTGCGGTAAAGCCCGCGCCTCATGTCTGAAAAGCGTCAATTCTTCGGCACCGACGGCGTCCGCGCCGTAGCCAATCGTCATCCCATGTCCCCCGAGTTCGTCATGCGTCTCGGTCAGGCCGCCGCTGCTGTGCTCGGTGGTCAAAGCGATGGCGGTGAGCGCCCACGCTGCATCATCGGTCGTGACACCCGTGCTTCCGGCGAGATGCTGGAGGCCGCCCTCATCGCCGGGCTGAACTCCTGTGGAGTCGATGTTGTGCTCGCCGGCATGGTCCCCACGCCCACCGTCGCCATGCTTGCAGCACAAACTGGGGCCAACTTCGGCGTCATCGTCAGCGCCTCGCACAACCCTTTCCAGGACAACGGCATCAAGTTCGTGCACGGTAACGGCCGCAAGCTCAACGACAAGACCGAGATCGCCATCGAGAAGATCGTGCTCGGCGAAACCGCTGAATCTCCCCGCCCCGAAGGTCGTGGCATCGGCCGCGTCAGCCGCATGAGTGATGCCGTGGATCGCTACGTCGCCCACGCCGTTTCCAGCATGGGCGGTGTCCGCTTGGATGGCATGAGAGTCGCGCTCGACAACGCCCACGGCGCTTCCTCCTTCACCAGCGCCGCCGCTCTGGAGCAGCTCGGCGCGGACGTGCAGGTCTTCCACAGCGAGCCCGATGGTTTTAACATCAACGAAGAATGCGGCTGCACCCACAGCGAGGAGCTGGAGCGTCTCGTCCGTCAAAGCCAGGCGCTGGCAGGCATCGCACATGATGGAGACGCCGACCGCATCGCGCTTTGCGATGAAGAAGCCATCGCTCTGGATGGGGACGAGCTCATGGCCATCGCTGCTGAAGCGATGCTGCGCAAAGGCACGCTGAAGCACAACACCGTGGCCGTGACCATCATGAGCAACTACGGGCTAGACGACCTCGTCTCACGTCTCGGGGGTCGTGTCCTGCGCACGAACGTCGGTGATCGCTACGTGCTCGAAGAGATGCACGCCCGTGGCCTGAACTTCGGCGGCGAGCAAAGCGGACACATCATCTTTGGCGACTGGGCTACCACGGGCGACGGCCTCATCGCCGGGCTGCAAGTGCTGCGCATCATGAAGGAAACCGGCGAGCCACTCAGCCAGCTCCGCAAGTGCCTGAAAAAGTTCCCCCAGGCTGCGCGCAATCTCCGCGTGCGCTCCAAGCCGCCCGTCGCCGAGCTCAAAGACGCCGACAAGATCATCAAGGAAACCGAGAAGAAGCTTGGCGACTACGGCCGCGTCCTCCTCCGCTATTCCGGCACCGAGTCTCTCATCCGCCTCCTCATCGAGGGCCGCGATGTCGAATACCTCGAAGCTCAGGCGGACAAGATTTCCTCTGCGATCCTGGCGCAGATTGGGTGATGCTTTTTGACTCAGCCTTTCCGCTGAGCCCATTTCCGCCCGCTTGCCAGAGCGGCGAGCGTTTCCTGGAGCCGTCGCTCGATGGTTTCAGGCTGCTTCGCGGTGCTGATCCAGACCTTGTATTCGCGCTGGCAGGTCTTGCTCATCTTCTCGAAGCCCGCTGCCGCAGCCTTGTTTTTCTTCAGCGCCTTGGCGAACACCTCCGGCATCGGCCATTCCTCGCGCTGCACCTTGGGCGGAGGCGGCAGGTCGGGCGTTGCATCGAGCTGGACTGCGGCGTGCATCAGTTGTCGAAGCGCACCTGCATTGAGTTCCTCCAACGATGTCACGCGGATGCTCTGAATGCTCGTGTTCGACTCACCGCCCGTGAAGAACGCGGTGGAATCGCGGAGTTCCGTGCCGCGAAAGAAACTGATGCTGAGGTGATGTTTGCACGCACTCAGACCGCAGACGAGTTTTCGCCCGCTGAAGCAGAGCATGTTCCATTTGATCGACTCCGTCAGGTCCGGCTCCCAGCGCATGATCCATTCCCGCACCTGCTCCGCCAACGGTTTGGAGAAAGCCGGGGCATTCTCGATCCATTCATCCGGGTCGCGGGTCTTGGCGCGGGAGCAGTCCATGGCGATGATTCAAAACGGTGGCGGTTCATCAGGCAAGAGTCTGTCAGGGAAAGGTTTTCTGGCGCAACAACTCCGCCGCCTCACGCACCCTGAGGTAAGGATCATGGCAGGCCCGCTCCAGAGTGGCGCGCAACTTCGGACGGTCCTTGAGGACTGCATCCTCGATCCAGCCGTTGAAGAAGCCGTCATCCGGGCCGTCACCAGGTCTGGTTTTGCGGTTCCGCTCCGCATTCAAAAAATACTCAGCGGCGGCGCTCTTATCTCCGCCGATGGCCAGCGCAGTGGCTCCCTGGAGGCTCAGCACTCGGTAGCCTTTCTCCTCACGCACGAGTACCGGACCAGAGAAGGACAGGTTCCGCCCCGCTGGCTGTCGTGAGGCATCTTTGAGCTGTGCCTCGCAGTGCTGGCAGAGCTTTGTTTGAGTCACCGGATCACGCCCGGAAAGCAGGCGGAGGACGTGAATCGCGATGTTCGCCTGCATCAGGCACTCCTTTTCTGTGCAGTGCAGGTTCTTCGCATGGTGTGTTCGTGCTGCCAGACCGAGAATGTGCCCCGCCTCATGCTGGATCAACTGCTCGTTTACCCACCGGGCCCATAAAGACATGTAAGCGCGGTTCACAAAGATCGCCGCCGGGTAGGGCAGCAACTCCGCATGGGGTTTTGCCTTCGCCAGGCTCCTGTCTTTCCCCAGCCGACCATCGTAGTAGAGCACATACAGGTAGGCTGGCTGGCGCTCTCCAGGACGCGGTCCATTCATCCATGAGCGAGCAAGCTCACGCCGTGAGAGCCCACGAGCTTCCTTTTTGGAAATCACACTGCTCTGGCAGATGTGGATGCCGCGCGGCTTGTCACAATGAGCCGCCAAAACACTGCCGAGCGCATCCAGTTCCTTTTTGGAAGGCTCACATCCCGCCACCGCATCCACCTCCACATACAGCCGGTCATGGGGAGCCGATTTGAGATAAAGCAGGCTAGGCTCCCAAAAAGCCATGGCCTCTTGATCTGGCGGCTGCGGCTTTTCCTTTGGAGAAACACAGCCCGCGCAGACCAGCAGCGGCAGGAAAAGGAGGGAAAGACGCGAGATCATCAGAAAAGCCGATAGCGATTCAATCACCCCGGCCCTTCCGGGACAATCCCAAAAGCCTCGAGAAGGGTATTCCTTCCATCGGTCACAAACTCTCAGCGGCGCGGCAGGTGTGGGTCAACTCCAGCGATTTAGATTCGCCTGCTTGGCGGTGACACCACTGAGGCTCATGCGTTCTGCTTTGACCACTGCCTCCCCCCTCTCGGTGCTAGCTGTAGCCGAGGGAGGAGAGCAGTGGATCGAAGCGGCGCATGCGGAAGGAGTGACGAAGAGCGGATGACAAGGTCCGAGGGTCTTGAAGGACACTACGGATTCAGGTTTTATTCGCCATCCGCACTCACGCGATCAGCGCCTTCAGCTCATCGAGCGCCTGCTTCGTTCGGGCGATGCCTTCCATCTCGCTGTGCTTGTCGCCTTCGTATTCGATGCCGATGTAGCCGTTGTAGCCGGCCTTCACGACGATGTCGATGAGGCGCTGGAAATCGAGGGTCATCTCCCGGCCTTCGCGGCGGTCTTCGGTGTAGAATTTGCCCGCGCCGGTGTCCCAGTCGTAGGCTTTGGCGCTCATGCCTTTCTTCACCCAGGGCATGAACTCGCGCAGGCCTTTGTAGGGGTTGTAGAGTTCGCCTTTGTTGCGGTCGGTGTAGAAGTTGCCAAAGTCTGGCAGGATGCCCACACGCTCGTGATTCGCTGCTTTCATGACGCCGGTGAGCCAGAGGCCGTTGCTGGAGAGGCCGCCGTGGTTTTCGACCACGACGAAGAGCTTGCGCTTGTCTGCCTCGACACAGAGGCGATGCAGGCCGTCGGCAGCGAACTTCATCTGCTCTTCGAAGCTGAGCTTTGCATCGCTGGCGGCATTCACGCGGATGCTGTGGCAGCCGAGAGTGGCGGCGGCATCGAGCCACTTGAGGTGGTTTTCGATGGTCTTCGCGCGCTTGGCTTCATCGGGATCACCGAGGTTGCCCTCGCGGTCGCACATGATGAGGAGGCCGGTGACGCCTTCGCCTTCCTGGCGCGTTTTCATCTCGCCGAGATAGGCCGCATCGGTGGCTTTATCGAAGAACATCTGGTTCACATACTCCACGCCGTCGATGCCGAAGCTGCGGGCGGTTTTGGCGAAGTCGAGATGGTCCAGCGGCTCCGCACCTTGGCGCTTGAACATGCGCTTGTTCAGCGACCATTCGGCGAGGGAGATTTTGAAGGGTTCTTTTTTCTCGGCACGGACGGGAGCGGCGACGGTGGCTGCCAGGGCAGAGCCTGCGAGCTGGAGGAAATGGCGGCGTGAGGTGATTTTCATCATGGGGAGGACATTTTGTCACGGGAGACGACGTGAGTGCAAGCCCGTAGCAGGATTTGCGCTGGTATGAACAGCACCTGTGTGGCAATCTCGGCCCCATGCGTCGGCCTGTTCTGGTTCTGATCCTCTGCCTCCTGGCCGGTTTGCTGGCCTGGTGGGAGTTGCGTCATGTCGATGGGGCTGAAGAACTGTCCGCAGCGGACAAGTCGGCACCCGCATTGCCTGCGAATTCTGAAACAATCGAGAAGGCACCGGGAAAGGTACTGCCGATGGAATCGACGCAGACGTCCGCGAATACTCCTCCACCCGCCACATCACCGCCCGTAGCGGCAGGTGATGACAAGACCGGCCCGCGCTTCAAGCGCGCCTACATGCTGAGTTTGGACAAAGGCGCACTGACCTTCATGGAGGCGCAGGACATCGAGGGCGACTTCGCCCCGAAGCGCCGAAAGCCTGAGGAGTGGTCCGGGATGCTGCGCTGCCGGTTGCTTTCAGAAACCAATGCCGTCCTGGCCGAGGAACTGCTGCCTGCGCCAGATCACCTCTGTGCCGTGATTGATCCCAAGTCCGGCAGCGACAAGCCCGTGCAATACACCGCTGCGGGACCGGTGGTTTTCCAGGTGCGCCTTCCTCGGGTGAAAGGCGCGACCAGTCTCGACATCATCCGCATCATCCAACCTGGTAATCCGCCACTCGAAGGTCTTCTCGGTTCCATTCCCCTGCCACGCTCATGAAAACGTTTCTACTTCTCAGCCTGCTCTCGCTCTTCGCCATCCCGGCGCTCCGAGCCCAGACCGCCA
>JBILPY010000070.1:0-12857 GCA_044373575.1 Prosthecobacter sp.
GCTCCATGAAAAAGAAGTCAGCTCGCAAATAGGTATTTCATCACGGTCCCCAATCCCGCCATGAAACCAGCTCTCCTTCTTTTCTCTGCGCTGCTGCTCGCGCCATTGGCCTCGCTCATGGCCGCCGAGGCACCTGCAAAGCCCAAAGCCGCCACACCGCCTGAGTTTGTCACCATCACCGATGATCCCAAGCTGCCGCGCGTGCTGCTGATGGGCGACTCGGTGTCCATCGCGTATGCATTGGAGGTGCGGAAGGTGCTCGCGGGCGTGGCGAACGTGCATCGTGTGCCCGCGAACTGCGGCTCCACCAAAGTGGCGGTCGGCTACTACGGCCTCAAACGCTGGCTGCCGGATGCGAACGAGAAATGGGATGTCATTCACTTCAATCACGGCCTGCATGATCTCTCCTATCGTTTCGCCGATGACAGCGACAAGAACGCCAAAGGCGAATACGCCTCGCCGACGAACGGCGGGCATCAAAACGTGCCGCCAGAGGTCTATGAGAAGAACCTGCGACAGATCATCGCACGGCTGAAGCAAACCGGCGCGAAGCTCATCTTTGCCAGCACCACGCCCGTGCCCGAAAGCGATGCCGCGAAGTATGTGAAGGACTCCGAGCTGCCCTACAACGAGATCGCGAAGAAGGTCATGACCGAGGAAGCAGTGAGCTGGAACGACCTCTGGTCGCTGGTGAAGCCCCGCCAAGCCGAGCTGCAAGGCAAGCGCAACGTCCACTTTCAAGCCAAAGGCTCGTCCGTGATGGCAAAGCAGGTGGCGGAGGTGATTCAGAACGCACTTTCCGCACGTAAAACCCAGCCATGAATACTCGCCGCCAATTTATCGCCACGGTTGTTGGAGCCGCTGCTGTCTCGTCGAAGGCGGGCGCGGCTGAATCCAAGCCCGAGATTCGTTACTCGATGAATCCCACGCCGCCGAAGATCGGGCCGCACACGGGGACGCTTGATGTTTTCGTCCAGAAGTTGAAGACACGAGGCGAAGTGCCGCTTTCGTTTCTCAACGACGAACATTCTGATCTCGCGACCTGGAAGGCAAAGGCTCGGGCGAAGATGCTGGAACTGCTGCACTACTCGCCGGAGACGTGCGAGCCGCAGGCGGAAGTGATCTCGCACACGGACTGTGGCGACTACATCCGCGAGGAGATTCGCTTCAACACCACACCGGTGTTTCGCGTGCCGGGCACGGTTTTGATCCCGAAGGGGCTCACCAAGCCCGCACCTGCCGTGGTGCTGCTGCATTCGCATGGGGCCTATTATATGTGGGGCCGCGAGCGTGAACTGGAGGGCGATGACGTGCATCCAACGCTCATCGAGATGCGGGAATCCTATGGGAAGAAGGCCATCGGCACCGAGATGGTGCGGCGCGGCTATGTGGTGATCAGCATTGATATGTTTTTCTGGGGTGAGCGGCGCATGGTGCTCGAAGACGATCCGCCGGAGTGGAAGGAGCGGCCTGTAGGCATTAGCAGTGAGTCGGTGGTGAAGTTCAACCAGCGCAGCAATGCCAGCGAGCAGCTCATGGGCCGCACCTTGCTCAGCGCGGGAGTCACGTGGTCGGGCATCCTCGCGTGGGATGACATCCGCACGGTGGACTATCTCGTGACGCGGTCCGAGGTGGACCCGCAGCGCATCGGCTGCGTGGGGCACAGCGTCGGCGGACTGCGCAGCGCTTATCTTGCGGCCTTGGATGATCGGATCAAAGCCGCCGTCGTGTGCGGCTGGATGTGTTCCTTTCCAAACCAGCTCGCCAAGCACGTCCGCAACACCATCGGCCACAGCAAAATCATCCCTGGCATCTACCGCCTCATGGATCATCCCGACATCGCCTCCCTCGCCATGCCGAAGCCGCTCCTGGTGATCAATGGCATCCAGGACCCGCTGTTCGAACCCGAAGGCGTCCGTGCCGCTCATGCTAAACTGGCGAAATGCTACACCAAAGCCGGTGCCTCCGATCATTTCAAAGGCATCATCGAAGAACGCCCGCATGAGTTCAACGCCGAGCGTCAGGCCGATGCCTGGGCGTGGTTTGAAAAGTGGCTATGAACCGGAAACAATAGGCAGAAGAATGGGGGGCAAAAGAATGATGCTTTATTCTTCTGCCCCCATTCTCCTGCCTTCAATAAATCGTCGCAAACAGCACCAACTACATGATCTCCCGCATCACCTACATCTTGAGCATCGCCCTTCTCATCGCTGGCAGCCCGCTTCATGCAGAAGTCCCACCTGAGGTCGCGAATGTGCTGCTCGAACAAAAGGCCGCCACACCTTTGCCCAAGCCCGACGGTGACGTGGTGCAAGTGAAGACCGCCACGGAACTGGAGCAGGCCGTTCGTTCCATGAAATCGGGCCAAACCATCGTGCTCGCCGCAGGCGAATACCGCATCACCCATGATCTCGTGCTCGGGGCCAAGACATCGGAGCCGCTGCGCAACATCGCCTTCCGTGGCGCGACAGGAAAGCGCGAGGACGTCGTCATTCGTGGGCCGGGGCAGGAAAACACGGAGGGAAATCCACAAAGCTGCTTCCAGTTCAACAATGTGGATGGTGCGCTCGTCGCCGACCTGTCTATCGGCGACTTCTTCCATCACCCCATCATGCTACATGGCCGATTCGGCTGCCGTGCCGTGCGCATGCGCAATCTCCGCCTCTTCGACGCCGGCCAGCAGTTCGTGAAAGGCACCAGCGGAGGATTAGGACGCATCGGAGCCAAAGACTGCATCGTCGAGCACTGCCTCATCGAATACACCGACATCGGACCCATCGCGAATAAGGGCTACACGCAAGGCGTGGACATACACCGTGGCGACCGCAACATCGTCCGCGACTGCGTCTTTCGGAACATGCATGTGAAGCCGGGGCTGAGGTTCCAGCACGGTCCGGCTGTGCTCATGTGGAATGACTCGCGCGACTCCATCGTCGAGCGCTGCGTCTTCCTCGACTGCGACCGCGGCGTCCAATTTGGCGTGAATGAAAAACCCAAAGACGGCCCCAGCGACCACTCCGGCGGAGTCATTCGCAACAACTTCTTCTACACCTCACGCCGCATCACCAATGCCGACGCGCCGATTCTGGCCTGGAACTCACCTGGCACCAGAATCCTGCACAACACCATCCTGACCAACGGCACCTGTCCCAACGCCATCGAGTATCGCTTCGCCAACACCAAGGGCGTCATCATCGCCAACAACCTGACCGACGCCAATATCCTCTCCCGCAACGACGCCGAAGCCGAGGTGTATGGCAACTTCACCCAAGCGACACCCGCAATGTTTACCGACCCAGCCAGCTGCGATCTGCATTTGAAATCACCCGTCACCATCATCGTCCGCGCCGCAGAAAAACTGCGCCCACCCCTGACCACCGCCGATTGCGCCGATGACTTCAACGGCTACCAACGCCGCAAGGATGCCGACAGCGACATCGGTGCCGCAGAACATCGACATACGCCCGCAGCGGAGGAGTAAAGGCCTGGAGCGAATATCTTCAAACGATCCAAAACCATCAACCCATCTCAGACCATGAAAGCAATTCTCTCCGCTCTCCTCCTCGCTCCACTGACCTCACTTCTCGCCGCCGATGCCCCGGCCAAGGTGCAGAAGCCCGCACCCGAGCACCGTAAGTATGAGCTACCCGTCGAGCCGGATGAAAACGTCTCGTATGGCCCGCATCGGATGCAGGTGATTTATTTTTGGCGTGCCAAGTCAGACCAGCCCACACCGCTGCTCGTTTACATCCATGGCGGCGGCTGGCAGGGCGGGGATCGCTCGGTGGCCCGAAGCATGATCCTGCCCGCGCTCAATGCCGGCATCTCGGTGGCCTCCGTGGAATACCGCACCATCAAAGACTCCACCGCCGATGGACTGGTGCCGCCGGTGAAGGGACCGATGCTCGACTGCGCCCGTGCTCTTCAGTTCTGCCGCAGCAAGGCCAAGGAGTGGAACCTCGACAAAACCAAGGTCGCTCTCTCCGGCGGGTCTGCTGGAGCCTGCACGAGTCTTTGGCTGGCCTTTCACGATGAGATGGCGGACCCAAACAGCCCCGATCCCATCGCCCGCGAGTCCACCCGCGTGCTTTGCGCCGCGGTGTCCGGTGCCCAGACCACGCTCGACCCTCACCAGATGCGTGAATGGACGCCCAACAGCAAATACGGCTCGCACGCCTTCGGCATCGCGTGGGATGCCAAGAAGAAAACTGGGTCCTTCCAGATGTTTTACGATGCCCGTGAACGCATCCTGCCTTGGATCAAGGAATACTCGCCCTACGAGTTCGTCACCCCCGGCGATCCGCCCGTGGGCCTCTTCTACAGCAGCCCGCCAAACCTCGGTCATGACGAAAAAGACCCCACCCACACCGCGAACTTCGGCGTGAAGCTCAAGGAGCACTGCGATGCTCATCAAGTCCCCTGCGACCTCGTCTATCCCGGCGCCCCGAACGTGAAACACGCCACCGACAGCGACTACATCAAGGCCCACCTGCGGCCAGAGCTGAAGTGAAGTCACCCCCATGCGGGCACTTCTTTGCACATGAAACCAATCATCATACTCGCAGTACTTTTGCTCGCGCCGCTGACGGTAATGCCTGCCGCGGATGTCCGCAGGGATACTTGGACCGAGAAATGGCCTGACAAGACCGGCCAGCTTCAAACCATCACTGTCACCGCCGAGGTGTGGACGCAGGCTTTTCAGGCGGATCTCGATGCGAATGGCGTGTTGCACATTCCGGCGCGTGACAAGCCTTATTACCTCGATGGGCCTCTGGTGCTGAAATCTGGGCAGAAGCTCATGGCGGATGCGAAGGCCGAGATTCGGCTCAAACCGGGAACAAACACCTGCATGGTCCGCAACGAGCGGGTCGCCACCTTGAACACGAAACCCGTGCCACGCGATCAACCGCTCGACACCGACATCAGCATCGAGGGCGGCATTTGGACCACGCTGGCGGTCACGCGCGCTGAATCGAACGGCAACGTGCGTGGTGCTTCATCCCGGCAAAAGGCTGCGTTTGGCACGCACGGCGTCATCCTTCTTCAAAACGTGCGCGGCGTGTCGGTGAAGAATGTTACCATCTGCCAGAGCCGACCCTTTGGCGTGCATCTGGCGAACGCGCATGAGTTTAGCGTCGAGAACATCACGCTCGAAAATCACGGACGTGATGGCGTGCATGTTAACGGACCCGCGTGCGATGGCCTCATCCGCAGCGTGCGCGGCGATCCTCATGACGACAACGTCGCGCTCAATGCCTGGGAATGGAAAAACTACGCACCCAGCTACGGCCCCATCGAGCGCATCGTCATCGAAGACGTCACCGGAGCACCTGAAGGTGTGCCTGCAGCCAATTCCATCCGCATCCTGCCCGGCGTGAAGCGTTTTGACGATGGCACCACGCTCGATTGCCCCATCCACGACATCACCCTGCGCCACATCACGGACATCCGCGACTTCAAGCTCTACGATCAGCCGAACCTCGAAGTCGGTCGCGCCAACGATTTCAGCGTCGGCATCGGTACGCTGAAGAACATCGTGTTTGAAAAACTCACCTTCAATCGCCCCGGCAGCATCCAGGTCCACGCCAACACCAATGGACTCACCCTCCGTGAGGCAAAACTGCTGTTTGCGCTGGCCGCAGACTATCACCTTCTCGAACTCGGCCCGAAGTCCGCGACCTACAAAGGAGCACCCGGCGCTGATCCCTCGCGCTGGACCGAAATCTTCTCCCCCGACCTCGACTGTACCGTGCGCCGCGTCAGCATCACCGGCGTCCGCGCCCGCGATTCGCAGGCCGATTTGCCTATTGAGCAAGTCGTGAAGGTCATTGAGCAAAAACCCAACCCCGACTACCCCAAGACCACGCCGAAGGGCGGCACGGGGAAAGGCATCTGGATTCGCTGAAGCATGAAAACACCCGTTCCATTCCTCATCGCCCTGCTCCTCGCACCCCTGGCCGCGCTGCATGCCGCCGCCCAATCCGCACCGAAGCCGAACATCCTCCTCATCCTCGCCGATGACATGGGCTGGGGTGATCTGCGTTGTCATGGCAACGAAAAGCTCGACACGCCTGCGCTCGACAAGCTCCAAAGCCAAAGCGTGGAGCTGAAGCATTTTCACGTCAGCCCGGTTTGTTCGCCGACACGCTCATCGTTGCTGACCGGACGCCATCATTTCCGGCTTCGGGTGCTGAATACGACCTCGGGCCTGGAGACCATGCATGGTGAGGAAGTGACGCTCGCAGAGGCGCTGAAACCGGCGGGCTATGTGAGCGGCTGTTTCGGCAAATGGCACAATGGTGCGAATCATCCCACCACGGCACGCGGTCAGGGCTTTGATGAGTTTTTTGGCTTCGTGGGCGGCTTCTTCTCGAACTACTTCGATCCCGAACTGGAGCATGATGGCGTCACGGCAGCGCGGAAGGGTTTCATCACCGATGTGCTCGCGGACGCGGCGATGGGCTTCATCGAGAAACATCGAGCGCAGCCGTTTTTTTGTTATGTGCCCTTCAATGCCTGTCACTCGCCCATGCAGGCACCGGACGACTTGTTCGCGAAATACACCAAGCTGGGCTTCGAGCCGAAGACGGCGGCCGTTTATGCGATGATCGAGAATCTCGATGCCAACGTGGGCCGGTTGCTCGCGAAGCTCGATGCGCTCGGGCTCGCCGAAAACACCCTCGTGATGTTCGCCACTGACAACGGCCCGAACACACCGCGTTTCAATGGCGGCATTCGCGGTGGCAAGGGCAGCCTCTTTGAGGGCGGACAACGCGTGCCCTGCTTCATCCGCTGGCATGGAAAACTCGAGGCCGGCAAGCGCGTGTCCCAGATCGCCCAGCATGTCGATGTGCTGCCAACCTTGCTCGATCTCGTCGGCGTGCCCTTGCCTGAAACGCCACCACTCGATGGTGTGAGCCTCGCGCCGTTGCTGCGTGGCGAGGCGGTAAAGTGGCCTGAGCGACTGCTCTTCGAGGTCGCCGGTCGCGGTGGCAAGGACGGCACCCCCATCCCGAAGTATCCCGGCACCGTGCGCAGCGACACGCACCGCTGGGTGCGTGACAACAAGCAGGAGATGCTCTTCGACCTGCGAAACGATCCCGGCGAAAAAAACAACATCGCCGCGCAGCAGCCGGAGATCGCCGCGATGCTTTCCAAGGCCTACGACGCTTGGTTCGCCGACGCCATCGCCTCCACGCAGGGCAAGGTGCAGCGCTTTCCCATCACCCTCGGCGAAGGAACCGAGTTGCTCGTCCCTTTCGCCACACTCGAAGGCGGGGCCAAGTTCTTCGGGCAAGGCTGGGACAACGACTGGGCCGTCTTTCCCACACCAACCGCCACCATCACATGGAATCTCGAAGTGCCGCAGGCCGGAACGTATGAAGTCACCGCGCTACACACCGCCCAAGAGCCGGAAGGAAAGATCAAAGTCACCGCCGGTGAGCAGTTTGTCGAAGCATCCGTCGCCGCCGCGCACAATCCGCCAGAAATCCCGCGCCGCGATCTCGTGCCGCGCTGGGAGGTGCCGGACAAGGCCTTCGCACCACTGAAGCTCGGCACGCTCCGGGTTTCCGGCGGCTTGCAAAGACTCCAGATCACCGCCGCACCGGGAATCGAGATCCAGTCGCTGCGATTGATGCGAGCTGATGATCCAGATGCGGATCTCCCTGCGAGGGTTTCCACCACGCCGACACCCCGGCCAGAGCCCGCCGCCTGGATGGAGAAGGTGGACCGCCACGTCGCCCTCGCGAAGCGGGGCGGATGGGAAGTCGTGCTGGTGGGCGATTCCATCACCGACGGCTGGAGGAGCGTGGGAAAGAAAGCCTGGGAAACGGTTTATCCCGCGCATGAGCCGCTCAATCTCGGCGTCATCGCCGACAAGACCGAGAATGTGCTTTGGCGTCTCGATCACGGACAGCTCGAAGGCTATCATCCAAAGGTCTTCGTGGTGATGATCGGCACCAACAATGTGGGCCATCGTCCTCCCCACCTCGAATCGGCCGAAGACACCATCGCCGGGGTCAAGGCTATCGTGGATCGGATCACCCGCGCGGCCCCGGAGGCGAAGGTGATCCTGATGGGAATCCTGCCGCGAGGGGCCTCACTGGAGGACGACCGGCGGCAGCGCATCGCGGCGCTGAATCCGCAACTCCGCAAGCTCGCCGACGAACAGCGTGTTCATTGGCTCGACCTGTGGAGCGATTTTCTACAAGCCGATGGCACCTTGGTTCCCGGTCTGGTCGCTCCGGATCTCCTGCATCTCACGGAAAAGGGTTACGAAGTCTGGGCGCGTGCCATGCAGCCGCTCATGATCCGTCTCCTGAGTGACGAACCGACAAGCGATCTGCGCCTGCCCTCGATCTTTTCCGATCACATGGTGCTCCAGTGCGATCAATCGGTGCCCGTGTGGGGCTGGTCTGAGTCAGGGGCAAAGGTCACCGTCGGATTCGCCGGACAGAGCAAGACCGCAACGGCGGATGCGCAGGGCAACTGGATGCTGAAGCTCGACCCTCTCGCCGCCAGCGCCGAATCGCGGGAGATGCAGATCCGCACCTCGAACGGCGAGTCCCAAGTCATCCGCGACGTGATCGTGGGCGAGGTGTGGGCGGGTGGCGGGCAGTCGAACATGGAGTTCGACATGAAAGCGATCACGAGTGCGGCGGCGGAGATCGAAGCTGCGGCGAATCCATCGCTGCGACAGTTTCATGTGCTGAAGACTCCTTCCGCCAGGACTCCGGTGGACGATATGCAGGGCTACTGGACGGTGGCGCGACCGGGCACCACGGAGGATTTCATCGCGGCGGGCTACTACTTCGCGAAAAGCATCCAGCGTGAGCTGAAGACGCCCGTCGGTCTCATCAAAGTGTGTTGGGGTGGCTCGAAGGTGGAGCCGTGGATCAGTCCGGCCTCACTCGCCAGCGTGCCGGAACTCGCCGCAGGCGCGAAGAACCTGGATGCGATGAGCGAGCGCAACAAAAGCGCCTTTCGCGAGTGGTTGAAGCGGACGCAACGCGAGGATCGTGCGTCGGGTGATGTGTCGCGGTTCCTCAGCGGACCGGTTTCGAAAGACGACGGCTGGGTGGCGGTGAAGGACAGCGGGCCGGTGTCCGATCCTGCGATGCCGAAGTTTGGCGCGTTTTGGTTTCGCAAGGAGGTCTCCTTGAGCGCACGGCAGACCGGCGCGGCGCAGGTCTTGCAGTTCGGTCCCACGGCGCAGTTTGATCAGGTGTATTGGAATGGCACGCTCATCGGCGAGCGCAGCGTGGAGAACTTCACCGGCCTCATCAGCGTGCGTCATTACCTGATTCCACCCACGCTTTTGAAGGAAGGCGTGAACCAGCTCGCCGTGCGCCTCTTTGCTCCGGCCGAGTCACCGGGATTCAGTTGGTTCCCCAGCGTGGGCACCACGAAGATACTCGGCGGCTGGATGGCAAAGGCGGAGTATGCGCTGCCGCCGCTCGATCCCGACGGGAAGAAAGCGGTCCCGCCGCTCACCGGCCAGCACGTGTTGCCCGGCCGCCTTTTCAACGGCATGGTGCATCCCATCCTGCCCTATGCCATTCGCGGCGTGCTCTGGTATCAGGGCGAATCAAACACGGGCAACGCCAGCCTCTACCGCACCTCGTTTCCGTTGCTCATCCAAGACTGGCGGCAGCAGTGGCAGCAGGGCGATTTCCCCTTCTACTTCTGCCAGCTCGCCAATTACCGACCGAAGACGAACCAGCCCGGAGAGAGCGTGTGGGCGGAACTCCGAGAGGCGCAGGCAAAGACGCTCTCCGTGCCGAACACGGGCATGGCCGTGCTCATCGACACCGGTGAGTCCGAGGACATCCATCCGCAAAGCAAACAGATCGCTGGTGAACGCCTCGCCCAGATCGCGCTCGCGAAAACCTATGGCCGCGAGGTCGTGCATTCGGGTCCGCTTTACACGTCGATGAAGATCGAAGGCAGCGCCATCCGCCTGAGCTTTGATCACCTCGGCGGCGGACTCGTCGCCAAAGAAGTGCCCGCGACCTACGACGTGATGCGCAAGGCCAGCAAAACCGCGCCGCTCGTGCGCAACAGCCCGCAAAGCCAGCTCGAAGGCTTCGCCATCTGCGGTGCCGACAAGCAGTGGTTCTGGGCCGAAGCGAAGATCGACGGCGACACCGTGCTCGTCTCGTCAAAGCAAGTGCCCGCGCCCATTGCCGTGCGGTATGCGTGGTCCGATAACCCGACCTGCAATCTCTACAACGCCGCCGACTTGCCCGCCTCGCCCTTCCGCACCGATGATTTTGCCTTGGCCGCCGCGAGCCCCACACCAACGGCCAAACCCTCTGTCGTCTCCAAGCCAACCCTGTCGAGTCCACCTGCGTCGCCTCCAGGGAAGCGGCTCTCCACCACCCCGACGCCGCGAACGGAAAATCCGGGATGGATGAAGATCGTCGAGCGGCAAGCGGCGGCGGCCAAACCGGGCAAGTGGGATCTCGTCTTGATTGGCGACTCGATCACCGCAGGCTGGCAGAGCGGTGCCCCGAGCCAGATTTGGGCGAAACACTTTCCCGCCTACCGGACCTTGAACCTCGGCATCGCGGCGGATAAAACGGAGAACGTGCTCTGGCGTCTCGGATTCCCCGGAACGCTCGACGGCTACCAGCCGAAGCTTTTCATCCTCATGATCGGCACCAACAACACCGGCCATCGTTTCGGCACCGAGACCGCGGCCGACACGGCCCATGGCGTCCAATCAATCCTCGAAACACTCGCAACCAAGGCCCCCGACGCCAAAACTCTCCTTCTCGCGATTTCCCCCCGAGGCGAAGCCATCAAACGTCAGCGCAACGACGAGGTGAACCGTCAGATCAAGAAGCTGGCCGACAACCAAAAGGTCTTCTGGCGCGACCTCAGCCAACACTTCCTCGATTCCGACGGCACACTCTCGACGCCGCTGTTCAAGGACGAGAAACCTTTTCCGATCCACCTCACCGCCGAAGGCTATGAGGCCTGGGCAAAAGCCATGCAGCCTCAAATCGAAGAACTGATGAAGAAATGAACCGTCGCCACTTTCTCACCCGCACCGCCTTGGCCACTCTGGCTCCCGCACTCTCTCTTCCCGCCGCATCGGAGGAGAAGTTCTTCACGCTGGCGCAGCGCAAGGGCCGCTGGTGGCTGATCCAACCGGACGGCGGGCCGTTCTTCAGCCTCGGCTTGAATCACATCGACCCGTCAAGCCTGCGCTACCCGGAGAACATCCACCTCTGGCGCGATAAATACGGCGGCAGCATGCAGAGATGGCTCCAGGAGTCCGTAGCACCGAATCTCAAATCATGGGGCTTCAACACGGTCAGATGGGTCCAGGACACGACTGTCCGGAATTGGAAACACTCGCGGTCCTTCACCCACAACGAATATCGCGCACTCGCCCTGCCCTACTGCCACATGTTGCCCTTCACCGAGTCGCACCAGTGGGACAAGCACACGGCGCATTACGACTTCCGCAGCGCCGACTGGAAGGAATGGTGCGATTACGTGGCCCGATTGCACTGCGCCGAACTCGCTGACGATCCGAATCTCGTCGGCTACTTCTACAGCGACTGCCCCTGCTGGATTCACCAACGGCCGGACAATGCCTGGCGCGGCTCGATCTTCGACCCCGAGCGACTCAAGACAGAAGCGGGCCTCAAAGAGCTGACCTAACTAGCCCGTATGCACTACCAGACCACGCACGATCACGAGCCTGAGAACGAAAACGTTGTTCTCTATGATTCTCAATTCAAAGATGAGTGGTTCATGTGTGACAAGAGTGCCCTCGCCATCAGCGAGGCAGCCGAAAAGCGTCAGCGATGACAGCAGGCGGCTTGGGATCCAAGACTCGGCTCACGACTCACTCCATGAACAAAATCATATTCCTTCTATTTTTCCCAATCTTCGCCTGCGCTGCCGAAAAGCCGGACGTGCTCGTCATTCTCGCCGATCAGTGGAGCCCGCGATACACGAGCTGGGACAACCAAGAGGTCCGCACGCCGCATCTCGATCGCCTCGCTCGTGAAGGCATGATCTTCGATGCCTGCTACACCACCTCGCCCGTGTGCATGCCAGCGCGGGTATCGCTGCTCACCGGCCTCTACCCGCACAATGCTGGGCACGGCCTCTGGGGCAATGCAGCAGGCTATTACCCGCAGCCGGAGGACGCGCCGATGTTCCTCGACATCCAACGCGCCGGCTGGACCACGGCGCAGATTGGCAAGACACACTGGACCGCCGGCCCGGCGTGGCATGAGCGCTTCAAAAACAGCGGCGCCTTCTTCAAAGCGCTCGGCCTCGATCACGTCGCGGACATTCCCGGCCCGCCGGACTCCACAAAGGGGCGCGATCCCTACTCGCAGCATCTGCAAAAGCTCGGCCTGCTCCAGTCGGTGGCCGATGACCTGCATGGTCGCTATGTGAAGGGCGAGTTCGCCCCGCGTGCCAGCGTCGTCAAAACGGAGGACTACCATGATTGGTTCACCACCGGCCTCGCGGTCGATTTCATCCGTGCGCAGCCCAAAGAGAAGCCGCTTTGCCTCGTCGTCAGCCTGCACTCGCCGCATCCGCCGCTCGATGCGCCCGGCGATTACGCCACGATGTTTGATCCCGAAAAGCTCACCCTGCCCGCGAACGTGCCCCCCAAATATCTCCGCGAAGGCCACGCGCTCGATCACACCGAGACACGCGCCATGCTGGCGAACTACCTCGGCAAAATGGCCCTCGTGGACGACAACATCGCGCGTCTCGCTGACGCCATGAAAGCACGCGGCACCTGGGCCAACACGCTCGTCATTTTCACCGCCGATCATGGCGAAATGATGGGCGCTCACGGTTATCTCACGAAGGGCCGC
>JBILPY010000478.1:0-3942 GCA_044373575.1 Prosthecobacter sp.
GGTGAATTCACACTCCATCCGCATGGATGCAAAATCACTTCCCCGGATGCCACCGAAAGTGCCCGGTGAGGGGAAACTCGAAGAGGCGGTCTTCGCATTGCGGACCTTGGCCGATGTTGTGGACGATCCAAGGTCGTTCGCAGCCGTCCGGGGCTGGGACGACGAGGGCGATGTGGGGTAGTCTGCCAGCGACGGTGCAGGTGATGAGGTCGCCGGGGCAATAGTCGGCGGGATTTTAGGTGACGGGCAGGGAGGCTTTCTGGCGCTTGAAGAAGGTCTGGAGCTTGGGCACGCGGCGGGGGTCGATGTTTTTGTCCGGCGTACTGAGGCCCCATTTCTTCGCGTAGCCGGGGTCGTAGCGGCGGGCTTTTTCCGCAAGGTCGCTCATGTCAGCCCAGAGGGCGCGCAGGCCTCAGACGGAAACAGCGATGAGGCGCAGAGAGACCAGAAGGTAGAAGGCGGAACCGAAAGACCCGGGTGTTCGAAGGCATGGCTGAGCTTCGAGAGGGCTGAGCGGAGAGCGTTTGAAGGCCGAGGTGGTTGAAGAACCCCCAGTTTCCTATTTGCACAATAATTAAGCTGAGTGTAATTTCTATAATTAGAGCTTTATGTCACACTTTGCCGTCCCCTCCATGACTACCCCACTGCACTTCGTGCAGTTGGATGAGGCCGCACCTTCGCCGCCGGCAGCTCCACCTAATATAGATGCCAAAGTCTTGGCACAAGCCGAGCGCTCGGGACGCTTTGCGACGGAGATCCAGGAGTTGAACATGCGAAATGCGCGCCTGGGCGCGTGGTTCGTGATGATCCTGGTGCCCTTCTGCTCGGTGCTGGACTGGCTGGCCTATCCGCTGCGTTTCTGGGAGTTTCTCGTCCTTCGATTGGTCTGCTCACTGTTCTGCGTCCCGCTGCTGCTGGCCCTGGACCGTCCATGGGCGGCGCGTTACCACCGCGTTTATCCGGTGATTTTGCCTCTGATTCCCGCGATGGCGATCTGCGTGATGTTGTTCCTGACTGGGAATGCGAGCTCGTCCTACTACGCGGGGCTCCTGCTCTGCCTCGTGGGCACCTCCTTTGTGTTCCAATGGACCTTCGAGGAGATCGGACTGACGGTCGGTCTCGTGCTGCTGTGCTACTTCGCCGCCACCGTGCCGAATCTTCACTTCGGTGCCGGGCTGCGTGCCAACGGGTTGTTTCTCAACAATACGCTTTTTCTCCTGCTGACCTGCGTGATCCTCTACTTCGGCAGCCGTCAGCACCACGGCATCCGGCTGAGTGAATTTGTGAACCGCTGCAAAGTGGAGGCCCAGCGTGAAGAGCTGCGTTCACGAAATGAGGAACTCACCACCACGCTCCAGCGCCTGCGTGAAACAGAGGCTCAGCTCACTCAAAGCGAGAAACTGGCCTCCATCGGACGTCTCAGCGCAGGCATCGTGCATGAGATCAATAATCCACTGAACTTCGTGAAGTCCGCCGTCTATGTCCTAAAAAAGAAGTCCCGGGCGATGCCGCCTGAAATGGTGGAAGAGGTGCAGGAAATCCTCGCTGACATCAGCGAGGGCGTGGATCGCGTAGCTTCCATCGTGAACGACCTGCGCACCTTTGCCCATCCCGAAAACAAAGGCGGCGTGCCGGTGAATCTCAACCAAACCGTAGCCAAGGCCGTGCGATTGATGAACCAGCAGGTGTCCGATCACGAAATGGAACTCTTCATCGATCTGCCCGAGGACATCATCGTACTCGGAGATGAAAATCACATCGTCCAGATCCTCATCAACCTGATCCAGAACAGCGTGGATGCCCTCGCAGGCCGTGATGATCCGACCATCACCTTCAGCGTCACCCGCAAAGGCGATCACATCGTGCTCCAAATGCGCGACAACGGCACCGGCATCCCCCAGGACGCCCTTCAACACATCTTTGATCCCTTCTTCACGACGAAAGAAGTAGGCAAGGGCATGGGTCTCGGGCTCAGCCTCTGCTACCGCATGATGCAGGGCATGGGCGGCAAGATCGAGGCCTATAGCCAGCCGGGCGAATACACCGAGTTTATCCTGACCTTCAATCCAGCACCAGACAGCCCATGACCAGCAAGGCCCAGCACCCTTTTCACATCCTTTACGTGGATGATGAGGAAAAATCTCTGCGCTACTTCCGGCAGATCTTTGAGGATGAGTATGTCATCCACACGGCCACGAATGCCGCTGATGGTTTCCGCATCCTGGAAGAACATGGCGCGCGCATCGGCATCCTCCTGACTGACCAACGCATGCCAGGAGAAAGCGGCGTGGAGCTCATGGAGCGTGCCCGCAGGCTCCAGCCCAATGTCATCCGCATCCTCGTCACCGCCTACACCGACTATGACAGTGCGGTGAAGGCCGTGAATGAAGGACGCGCTTGGCGCTACCTGCACAAGCCAGTGGATCCCGAGCACTTCTCCCTCGTCCTCCGGGATGGCATGGAGGCCTACCAGACCCTCCTCAACCGGGAACGCCTGCTCCACGAAAAGGCCGACGACCTTCGCACCCAGCTCATGGCGGACAAGGTCAGCGGTATGGGCATCCTGGCGGAAGGGCTGAATCACCATCTTCGCAACGCCCTCACCGTCGTGCGCGCCTTCATCGACCTCGCCCCCATGAAACTCATGGAAGAAATCGATGCCCGTCAACCACGCGACCCCTCTTTCTGGATCGAAACCCAGAATCAGGCAGCCACTCAGATCGACCGCATCCAGTCCCTGCTAACTCACCTCGCCCACGCCTCCCACGCGCGCAAACTCGCCCGCACCGAGCAGGTCAGCCTTTATGATCTGCTCAGTGAGACCCAGTCAGCCTACGCCGGGCACTTTCAGGAAAACCGAGTCCAGCTCAGCATCGAGATCGCGCAGAACTTCCCGGCATTGCTGGTGCATGGCGAGCGCTTCCGCCAGCTCCTGCGGCTGCTTTTCATCGAGGAGCTCACCCACCTCCAGCCAGGCGACCGCATCCATATCCAGGCCAGTCTGCAAACCGATGCTGCCGGCGAATATTACGCCATCATCACCCTTACTGACAATGCGGCCTGGGGTGGCCCACATGACAGTGGGGCCAATCTCTTCGATCCCTTCTACACCCGCAGCCGCAAGCCCGATGACTTCGGTGTGAACATGATGGCCTGCTACGTCACCATGCACCTCCACGGCGGCACCGTCTCCGCCAAGCGTCTCGCTCCTCAGGGACTCGAACTCACCCTGCGTCTCCCGCTTGATCCCGAGAAGAACTGCCAGGAAGCCGAGACCTACCTGCGCGGCACCCTGACGGGTGACGTCAAGTGGAGCAAAGCTGTGGAAATGGCAGCGTGATCTGCCGGTGGCTGCCAAGACATTGCAGGCGTTAGCAAAAACGTAGCTTGGCTCTCCAGAACCGAGTTCTGGGAACGCGGGGGGTCTCACAAGGTCGTTACTTTCATTGAATTCGGCTTTGGAAAGCCGAGCTACGCTCCAGCCAGCAGCTCAGTCCAGGCCCAAGTCTTCGATGAAGCGCTTGTGCTCCGCGTAGATAGCTTCTGAAACACCTGTCTGGCGGATCACAATCGCTTTGATGACTTCAGCGACGTCCACGCGGCTCAGGCATTTTCGTTCCTCGGCAGTGAAAGGAAGCGCGACATGTTGACGAAGCCACTCCGCGAGGTCTCCAATCGTCTTGAGTCCCTTTGGAAGTCCAGTGCACATTCCCAGCCAGCCCAGATTCGGCCAATGCCGAGCTTGGAGTAAATCACGCAAGTCTTGCCACTGCCGTTTTCGTTCCGTCTGCTTTTGGAAAAGCGCCTCAAGTCTGCTGACCTGCATGACATAGGCTTGCGGCAATAGCTGCCTCAGCGCCTTCTCCAGCTTGGTCCCGTAGTTCTCCGCAGAAAGAATTCTGGGTGCATGGTTTTGCGCAGATGGGGAGATGGCAAGCTCTC
>JBILPY010000477.1:0-3942 GCA_044373575.1 Prosthecobacter sp.
TTAAAAACGTGGGCATCCCGCTCGGCATCGACCTCAAGGGCGGCAGCGAGTTCGTTGTCCGCCTGAAGCCCAGCACGGACAAGGAAGGCAATACGCAGAAAGTGGATGTCTCCGCCGTGCAGCAGGCCATGGCCATCCTGGAAAAGCGTCTCAACCCCGAAGGCACCAAGGATCTCTCCATGCAGCCGCAGGGTGACGACCGCATCCTCATCCAGATGCCCGGCGTGAAGCCGGAGGAGTTTGCCGACGTGCGCACGAAGATCCAGCAGGTGGCGAAGCTCGAGTTCCGCGTCGTGCATCAGGACAGCAGCTCGAAGATCACCGAGATCGACGCTGGTGGCATCACTGAGCCGGGCTGGGCCAAGATGAAGTACAAAGAGCAGAAGGATGAGCAGGGAAACAAGCTCCCTGACCGTGGTGCTGAACTCGTTCGTAACCGCCCCGACATGGAAGGCGACGGCGTGAAGGAAGCCTTTGCCACCATGGATGCCGAAGGCTGGAAGGTGTACCTCAACCTCAATGGCGATGGCTCCAAGAAGTTCGACGAGATCGCCGCCGTGAACAAAGGCCGTCAGCTCGCCATCATCGTCGATGGTGAGATCATCTCGGCTCCGGTGCTCCAGACCGACCACTTTGGCGGCACCGCCGTCATCTCGGGCAACTTCAACCGCGAGTCCTCCGTGCAGCTCGCGACACTGCTACAGAACCCGCTCAAGAACCCGATGACCATCGAGTCAGAAAATGCGGTCTCTTCCTCTTACGGTCAGTCCTCCATCGACCAAGGTAAGTGGATTTGCATCGCTGGGCTGGCCCTCACCACCTGCTTCATGGTCTTCATCTACCGCATGGCGGGCCTTATCGCCATCGTCGGTCTGGTGATCAACCTCGCCGTGCTCTTCGGTGGCATGGCACTCTTCCAGTTCACCCTCACCATGCCCGGTATCGCCGGTATCGTGCTCACCATCGGCATGGCCGTGGATGCGAACGTGCTCATCTACGAACGTCTGCGTGAGGAAATGGAAGCAGGCAAGTCCCTCACCGGCGCTCTGGACGCAGCTTATCAGAAGGCCTTCTCCGCTATCGCGGATTCAAACATCACCACGATCATCGCGGCCATCATCCTCTTCGCCATCTCCGGCGGTCTGGTACGCGGGTTTGCCGTCACCCTGATGCTTGGTTTGCTCTCCTCCCTGATCGGTGCGCTGATCGTCACTCGCGTCATCTTCATGTTCGTGATCGACAATGGTCTGCTCACCAGCCTGAAGACCACGAAGATCATCCCCGACAAGGTTTTCGACATCCTCTCCGCCGCACCGAAGTTCATCATCGCTTCTCTCGTCGTCACCGCGATTTCCTTCGGGATGCTGGCCATGAAGGGCAAGGAAAGCTTCGGCATCGACTTCCGTGGCGGCTCGATGCTGCACGTGGAAGTGGCAGAGGGTAAAGATCTACCCACAGCCAAGGTCGAAGAGATGCTGAAAGGCCTCAAGCTGGCAGACGGTAAGAGCATCGGCACCGCCTATGTACAACGCAAGAGCACCGCTACCGGCGGTGACGTGATCGCCATCCGTGGTGAGCAGGAAGCTGGAGCCGTGATCGAAGGTGCGATGAACAAGAACTTCAAAGACAGCGTCAAGGGCACCAGCCTGGAAACCGTCGGTGCGCTCATCGGCAGCGAAGCCGCGAAGACCTCCCTGCTCGCCCTCGCTGTGGCGCTGGTGTTCATCTTCCTCTACCTTCTGATTCGCTACGAGTTCGCCTTCGCCCTCGGTGCCGTGGTGGCCCTCTTCCATGACGTGCTTATGGTGCCTGGCCTCTGCGTCCTCTTCGGTCAAGAGATGAGCCTCATTCACGTCGGTGCCCTTCTGACCATCGCAGGTTACTCGATCAATGATACCATCGTCGTCTTCGACCGTATCCGCGAGACCATCCAGCGCGGTGGCAGCGGTACGATCCGCGATCTGATGAACGAGGCCATCTGCAAGACCTTGAGCCGCACCCTCCTCACCGGCCCGACCGCCCTCGCTCCGATGGTGGTTCTCCTCTTCCTCGGCAATCCTGCCATGCTCGAGTTCGCCATGCCGATCACCATCGGCGTGCTCCTCGGCACCTACTCGTCCATCTTCATCGCCAGTCCGCTGGTGCTCTGGTATGCCACGAAGAGCGGTGTCAGCCTCAAGCGCAAAGTGCTCGAAAGCCACGAAGCCGCCCTCAAAGCCGAAGCCGCCGTGGCTGCGGCGAAGGCTGGGCAGGGACTATAATTCACTTCGTCTCTCATCTCTATCCCACGAAAGCCCCGCCTCCACAGGTGGGGCTTTTTTGTGGGATCGGATCAGAGTTAGTTGCTCACTCGGAGTTGAAATTATAAAATTTATAATGCTAACCTTTAACTTGCGCTTACTTTTTCGGACCTGCACCGGATGTCACTCCAGCCCCGCCGATCCTCCATCACCCTCGCCCTCCTCGTCATCACCCCCGTGGCGTTGTTGGCTTGGCTGGGTACCTATTTGATCCGTGATGCTGCACGCAGCACCGACAATGCCCGCGAGGCGATCCTAGCCGAACGACTTTTTGTGGCCAATCATCAGCTTTTGCACGACCTGAGGCAGTTCACGGATGAGATGGATAACCTCGCTGGAGACCCCGGGGTGGTTTTGACGGAGGCCGCCAGTCAGCTCGGCCAGCATTCCTGGGTCGGTGAGGTGTGGATAAGTGACCCAACGGGTCAGCTGACCATCACGACCGACAAAAAAACTCTCAGTCCCATCGCTGAAGCCCAGGCTGCTCCACGATCTGCCGCACTGCGGGAGCAGCTCAAAGCCAGTGGTGTCACCGGCCCTGATGCCTCCACTGAAACCCAGCCTTTCACTCTCATTGGCAGCGCGCCAGATTCCTCAGCTACCAAACCGCGCAAAGCCATCTGGCAGACGGCTGTGAAGTCCACGAATTACCATCTCGCAGGAGTGCCCCAGACAAATACCAGCCACTTCGCCAGCGGCTGGCATGTGACGGATGGCGACTTCATCTACTGGCGGCTCGTGAGTGATCAGCTTCTCTGTGCCCGCGTGGACAGCCATCAGCTCTCCGCTGCACTCTTCTCGCGTCTACCCATCCCTGGCATGGAAAACTATCCGGGCAAGCTCACGCTCGCCACCATCACCGGGATTCCGCTTCACGGTTGGGGGCGCTCGCTTCAGGGCTCCAATAGCACCCCGGTGGCAAGGGTGCTCTGCTCTCCGCCTTTGACTCAGTGGGAGCTGGCCTACACCCCCGCCTACAACGAATTCCCGAAGCCATACCTCTTTCCCATCATGCTTGGCGTCGGCTCCGGTTGCCTGCTCGTAGGGGCTCTTGCCTGGACCTTTTTTCGCGAAAACGCGCGCGAGATCCGCGTGGCCCAGCAGCGCGTTAGCTTCGTGAATCAAATCTCGCATGAACTGAAGACTCCTCTCACCAACATCCGCCTCTACACCGAGATGGCCTCCCACCGCATCGAGGAGGCCGGAGACACCGTCGGCAGGCGTCACCTGAGTGTGGTCGAGACCGAAGTCGCGCGACTCGACCGACTGATCCAGAACGTGCTCAACTACGCACGCCAGCAGCGCGACAAGCTCACTGTCCAGCCTCGCCCCATCTCCCTCGACCACGTCGTCGAGCGCGTCGTGAAGCATTGGCGACTGCTTCTGGAGCGCAAAGGCTTCGAGTTGGAGACCCAGCTCCTCGGGCCCAACGAAATGAACGCCGATCCAGACGCCATCGAGCAGATCCTCGGCAATCTCATTTCCAACGTGGACAAGTATGCAAAGTACGGAAAGTGGATATCCATCCGCACCGAGCAGGAGCCGGAAAAGGGTATCGCGAGGGTCATCGTCGAGGATCGCGGTCCCGGCATCCCCACCAGCAAACGACGCGCTGTGTTCGAACCCTTCGAGCGACTACGTT
>JBILPY010000480.1:0-3922 GCA_044373575.1 Prosthecobacter sp.
GCATGGCGGAAATGCTGCGGCGTGAGGTGATCCAGGGGAAGCGCAGCTTTGTCGTCAGCGGCACGCATGGGAAGACGACCACGACTACGATGCTGGCGTGGATCTTTGAAAACGCGGGCCGCGATCCCGGTTACATGATCGGCGGTGTGCCGGAGAATCTCGCCAGCGGAGCCCGCTTTAATCACAGCGATCTCTTCGTGATCGAGGGGGACGAATACGACACCGCCTACTTCGACAAGCGCAGCAAGTTCCTCCATTACCTGCCCGAGTGCGCCATCGTGAACAACCTGGAGTTCGATCACGCGGACATCTTCCCCACGCTGGCCGACATCAAGCTCACCTTCCAGCGCCTGCTCAACAGCGTGCCGCGCAATGGCCTCGTCCTGCTGAATGGCGATGACGCGAACTGCCTCTCTTTGAAGAGCTACGCACCGGTCAAAACCGTGGGCACTGGCGAGACATGCAGCGAGCGCATCGTCATCACCGAGGCCGCGCCCGACAGCACCACCTTCACGCTCAATGGCGCGCCCTTCACGGTGCCGATGATCGGCGAGTTCAACGCCCGCAACGCTGCCATGTGCGTCTGCGCCGCTCGTCATGCCGGACTCACCGATGACGAGATCCGCGCTGGACTTGAAAGCTTCCGAGGCATCCGCCGCCGCCAGACCGTGCGTGGCGAGGTGAATGGCATCACCATCATCGACGACTTCGGCCACCACCCCACGGCCATCCGCGAGACCCTGCGCGGCTTCCGCCAAAAGTATCCCGCCCGCCGCTTGTGGGCCGTCTTTGAGCCGCGCTCAAACACCAGCCGCCGCAACGTGCTGCAAAACGAACTCATCGCCGCACTGAAGGAGGCCGATGGCAGCATCGTTGCCGCCGTGGCGAACCCCGAGAAAGTCGCTGCCGACGAAAGGCTGGACGTCAGTGCCGTCGCCGCCGCCGTCAGCGCCAGTGGTCATCCTTGTTTCTACGAAGCCAACACCGACGCCATCATCGCACGCCTCAAATCCGAAACGAAGTCCGGTGATGTCATCATCATCTTCAGCAACGGCGGCTTCGACGGCATCCATGGTAAGCTGATCACGGCGCTGGGCTGACTCTGAAGTTGGCTGCGACTCCTCAGCATTCCCATGAATAGGCCCACGCTTGATCGAGCGTGGGGAAAGTTAGGAGTTGACGAATGCCGCCCGCCGCAAAAAAGACGTGCGTTGTCCTTGTCACATTCCCGTGGCATCAGGATGTCTCGTTCCAACCTGTCCATTATGACCTCCAAGCCCATCGCCACCTTCTGCCTGCCCGCTTCCGGCACCTTGTGGGAAGCTTTGCAGGTGATTGACAAGGCGGCTGAGGGCATCTGCCTCATGGTGGATGAGAACCAGCGGCTGCTTGGCACCGTGACCGATGGCGACATCCGCCGTGCCTTGCTCAAAGGAGCGGCTCTCACCGACGCATTGGAGGCTCACGCGCATCGTGCCTTTGCCAGCGTGCATACCAATGCGCCGCGTGCGGAGGTGATCGACCTCATGCAGGCTCGGCAGCTCAAGCACATCCCCATTCTCGACGATCACGGACGTTTGAAGGGACTGCATCTGCTGCGTGAAGTCATCGGCACGCAGCCAAAGCCAAACTGGGCCGTGATCATGGCGGGAGGGAAGGGGACTCGTCTCGGCGAGCTGACCAAGTCCACGCCAAAGCCCATGCTCAAGGTGGCCGGTCGCCCGATCCTGGAGCGGCTCGTGCTGCACCTCGTCGGCTGTGGCATCCGGCGCATCTTCATTTCCACCAATTACCTCGCCGGTGTCATTGAAGATCACTTTGGCGATGGCTCCCACTTCGGCTGCCGCATTGATTATTTGCGTGAGACGGCGAACGAACCGCTCGGCACTGGCGGCTCGCTTTCCCTGCTGCCGGAAGCGCCGGAGCATCCGATCTTTGTCTGCAATGGCGACCTCGTGACGCAGGTGGATGTCTCCAGCCTGTTCGATTTTCATCACGATGGCGGACATCTCGCCACCATCGGCGTGCGCAGCTACGCGCATGAGATTCCCTTCGGCTGCCTGGAGGTGAATGAGGGCACGGTGACGAGCATCGTCGAGAAGCCCACGGTCTCTCAGCTCATCAACGCAGGCATCTACATCCTCTCCCCGGAGATCATCCAGCGCGTGCCGCGCAAGTTCTTCCCCATCACCGAACTCTTCGACGAAGCCGTCCGCCGTGGCGACCGCATCGGCGCCTTTGAGATCGTGGATGAATGGATCGACGTGGGGCAGCGTGAACAGCTCAAACAAGCGCGAGGAGGCGCTCAATAACTAATTATGGGATCATTTGAAGGTAAAAAAGTCCTCGTCACCGGAGCCGGTGGCTTCATCGGCAGTCATCTCGCGGAGCACCTTGTGCGCGAAGGCGCCAGCGTGCGTTCGATGGTGCATTACAATGCCCTCGGCAAACGCGGATGGCTAGACCACAGCGCCCTCGCTGGTGACATGGAGATCCTGCCCGGTGACATCACTGACAGCGACAGCGTGCGGGCCGGTGTGAAAGGTCGCGATATCGTCTTCCACCTCGGAGCGCTCATCGCCATTCCCTATTCCTATCAGGCACCTCGCAGCTATGTGCGTGCGAATGTCGAAGGCACCCTCAACGTCCTTCAAGCCGCTCTCGACGAAGGGGCGCAGCGCGTGCTCCACACCTCCACCAGCGAGGTCTATGGCACGGCGCTCTTTGTGCCAATCACGGAGGAGCATCCACTTCAGGGCCAGTCGCCTTACTCGGCATCGAAGATCGGCGCAGACAAGATGGCGGAGGCTTTCGCGGCTTCGTTTGAACTTGAGGTCGTCACCGTGCGACCCTTCAACACCTTTGGCCCTCGTCAAAGCATGCGCGCCGTCATCCCCACGATCATCAGCCAGGTCATGAGAGGCAATGATGTGCGCCTCGGCGCTGTCAGCCCCACTCGCGATCTGAACTTCGTGCAAAACACCGTCGAGGGCTTCTGCGCGGCGGCTTTGTCTCCGAGCGCCGTCAGTCAGATAATCAACTTCGGTTCGGGCCGGGAGATCAGCGTCGGTGATCTCGCACTGCTCATCGGCAAAATGATGGGCAAGGACGTGAACATCATCTGCGAACAGGAGCGCCTCCGCCCGAGCAAGAGCGAGGTGGAGCGTCTGCTCGCCTGCAACAAGAAGGCCAAGGCCCTGCTCGACTGGGAATCCAGAGTCAGTCTCGAAGAAGGTCTGGAGCAAACCATCGCCTGGGTCCAGCAGAACGCCGAACATTACCAAGCCAAAGGCTATGTCGTCTGAGCCTGCCTTCATCCCGCTCAGTGTTCCGCATCTCAGTGGCAATGAGTGGGTTTATATCAAAGACTGTCTCGACACGGGGTGGGTTTCGTCCGTCGGTTCCTATGTGACTCGCTTCGAGGGCGATCTCGCTAAGGCTGCTGGCACCTCTCATGCGGTGGCGACGCAATGCGGCACCGCCGCGCTGCACATCGCTATGCTCGTCTGTGGCGTGAAGCCAAGGGAAGAAGTCATCGTCTCTTCCATGACCTTCATTGCTCCGGTGAATGCCATCCGCTATGCGAATGCCGTGCCCGTTCTCATCGACTCCGAAGCCACTCATTGGCAGATGGATGTGAACCAAGTGAGCGACTTCCTCACGAACGGCTGTGAGCGTAAAGCCGGTGGCGTTTACAACAAACTGACTGGCCGTCGCATCGCCGCCATCATCCCAGTGCACATCCTCGGTCATCCGGTGGACATGGATGCGCTCATGCCGCTCGCCGCCGAGTATAATCTCACCGTCATCGAGGACGCCACCGAGAGCCTTGGCACCCTTTACAAAGGCAGGCCCGCAGGTGGCATCGGCCACATGGGCTGCTTCAGCTTCAATGGAAACAAGATCATCACCACCGGCGGCG
>JBILPY010000481.1:0-3912 GCA_044373575.1 Prosthecobacter sp.
AACCCCTCCTTTGCCCGTGCTCCCCGGCGGAATCAAGCGGCAGGTCGTTTCTGGGGGAGGTGCGGAAATAGCCTCGAAGCGGTGGAGAGAGCCAACAAAGGACTCGCAGTTGGTGAGTGTCCGCTACCACAAAAACCTCTCCTCATAGGCCACCATTCCACCGCGCAATGTCTGGCGGGCAATATCGCCGACGGGCATTCGCACGCTTCTCGCACCCCTGCCGGGGCGCATCCCGAATCGGGGACGGTGGGGCGGTTCTTTTCCGTTGGTTCCCGGTCGCTCCGCGACCTTCACCACCGGCTAATCTCTTTCGAGCCTCCGGCTCGCATGCAGCCTCATCCGATAATTGAACGAGACAGTTTCAAGTCTGTTATCATCTTGTGCTCTGCAATCGCTTTGATGATGGGCAGGTCTTTCGAGAGTCGGTGATTCGTCTCCAAATCGTCGGGATCGACAACCGGAGATGAAAATGCGTGTGCCACCGCGCAGCGTCCTGACTGGTAGAGGTAATAAGGCACGTTTTGATGTTTTGAGTTCAGTGTCCGTAGCCGCTCCAAGGCCGTTTGATCTTGTATAACAGCAAGAGAGTCTTTGATCCCCTCAACAAGTGGACTCAGTTTTGTTTTTGGATCCTTCTTGTCGTTCCAAAAGATGTTCAGAATCTTGAAGTATCCAAGAAACGCATATGGAACGCTGTTGATGGAGCGAGCCTCACGAAACAAGGCCAGCGCAAGTTGCGCCTTAGGATCAGATTCCAACTCCCTTCCGAATGGGAAACTGATCGAACTGCCACAAGATCTCGCAAGTCGCGGCGTGGTAGTAGGCTGCGGACTTCCCGCCCAACCACCATGAACCTCCATCGGCTGATCGTCACACCACGACAGAAGGCTCAAGAAGCGGTTAATCAACGTCATTCCACATTCGATGCTGATCCCATTTGCACTGTGCGTTCTGACCAGATTGATATGTATCGACTGTTCTGTATCTTTGGTGGCAGGCAGAAGAATAAGCTCGTGGCCACCAAATGAAATATTGGTCTTTTTGGAGGGCCACGAACCTCCGCCTGTCACTGGCATATTTAGCCACTTATCCATTGATTGCTGCGATGTCAGAGTACTGTACCCAAAACTTCAATGCTTCACCGAGCAGCCCGGACCCACCGTCTGGAAGAAGTCATTCCCCTTGTCATCAATCAGAATGAACGCCGGGAAGTCCTCGACTTCGATCTTCCAGATGGCTTCCATGCCGAGTTCGGGGAACTCGACGACTTCGACTTTCTTGATGTTTTCTTTGGCCAAAATGGCCGCAGGGCCGCCGATGCTGCCGAGGTAGAAGCCGCCGTGCTTTTTGCAGGCGTCAGTGACCTGCTGGCCGCGATTTCCTTTGGCAATCATGATCATGCTGCCGCCGTGGCTTTGGAAAAGATCGACGTAGCTGTCCATGCGACCGGCGGTGGTGGGGCCGAAGCTGCCGCTGGGCATGCCAGCGGGTGTTTTGGCGGGGCCGGCGTAATAGACGGGGTGGTTTTTGAAGTAGTCGGGCAGCGGCTTGCCGGCATCGAGCATCTCCTTGAGCTTCGCGTGCGCGATGTCGCGGGCGACGATGATGGGGCCGTTGATGAGGAGGCGCGTGGTGGTGGGATATTTGCTCAGCTCGGCGCGGATCTCGGCCATGGGGCGGTTCGTGTCGATGCGCACGGCGTTGGTGTCTTTGCGATGGCGCAGCTCCTCGGGGATGTATTGCAACGGGTTCGTCTCGAGCTTCTCGATGAAGACGCCGTCGCGTGTGATCTTGCCCTTCGCCTGGCGGTCGGCAGAGCATGAGACGCCGATGCCGATGGGCAAGGATGCGCCGTGACGCGGCAGGCGGATGACGCGCACATCGAGCGCGAAGTATTTGCCGCCAAACTGCGCGCCGATGCCGCAGGTGCGGGCTTCTTCAAGCATCTGCGCTTCGAGTTCGACATCGCGGAAGGCGCGTCCGTGTTCGTTGCCGGTGGTGGGCAGGCCGTCGTAATACTTCGTGGAGGCCAGCTTGACGTGTTTCATCGTCGATTCCGCCGAGGTGCCACCGATGACGAAAGTCAGGTGATATGGCGGGCATGCGGCGGTGCCAAGCGACACCATCTTCTCGCTCAAGAACTTCACGATGCCCTTCGGATTCAGCACGGCACGGGTCTCTTGATACAAGTAAGCCTTGTTCGCCGAGCCTCCGCCTTTGGCGATGAAGAGGAACTTGTACGCATCGCCATCGGTCGCGTAAAGGTCGAGCTGCGCGGGGAGATTCGTGCCCGTGTTCTTCTCCGTGAACATATCCAGAGCGGCGTTTTGCGAGTAGCGCAGATTGTTCTCGGTATAGGCGAGATAGACGCCCTTCGACAGCGCAGCCTCGTCACCGCCGCTGGTCCAGACCTGCTGGCCCTTTTTTCCCATGATGATCGACGTGCCGGTGTCTTGGCAGAAGGGCAGCAAGCCCGCCGAAGCTACGTCGGCGTTCTTGAGCATCGTGAGCGCGACCATGCGGTCGTTCTCGCTCGCTTCCGGGTCATCGAGGATCGCGGCGACCTGCTTCAAGTGCTTTGGCCGCAGGAAGAAATTGATGTCATGAAACGCCTGATTCGCCAGCAGCGTGAGCGCTTCGGGATTCACGACGAGCACTTCTTTCTCGTCAAACTTCTGCACGCTGACGTGTTCCTTCGTCAGCAGACGGTATTCGGTGTCGTCGGTGCCGAGTTCGAGGAGTTCCTGGTAGTGAAAAGGGGGCGTAGGCATGGTGAAGAGGTGAAAAGTGGCGCGCTGACAGCGTGGTGCAACCTCATGCCACAGCCAACCTTTCCTCCGCCGTCAATTCACGCCACTGCCCAGGAGCTAGATCCTCCTGCAAAACCAGCCCGCCGATGCTCTCGCGATGCAGCGCGGTGACGAGACAGCCAACACGGCCAAACATGCGTTTGATCTGGTGATGGCGACCTTCGTGAAGTGTCACTTGAGCACGACACTCGCCGAGCAGCACGAGTTCAGAAGGCAGTGTGGTGATGTCTTCGGCAGCGAAGTGAAAGCCACGCTCGAAGGCGGCGACGGCATCGCTGGGGATGGGCGCATCAGTTTCAACGATATAGGTCTTTGGCACCTTGGATTGAGCGTCCATGAGCTGCTTGGACCAGCGGCCATCATTCGTGAGCAAAAGCAAACCCGTGGACCAGCGGTCGAGCCGACCGGCGATGTGCAGCGTGAGCTTGTCGGGATCGTCGATCAGATCGATCACCGTCTGATGCTCGGCATCCACGGTGGCGCTCACGACTCCGCCTGGCTTGTGCAGCATCAGGTAGAGCGCTCGCTCAGCCTGCTGCACGAGTTCAGTATCCAGCTCCACGCGCGTGAAACGATCCACTTCATGCTGATTTGCCGTGCTGATCAAGCCATCCACATGCACCCGCCCGGCGGCGATGAGCCGATGCGCCTCGCTCCGCCCGAGCGAGCGGTGTTTGGCGATGAGGCGATCCAGTTTCATCCCGCCACCCTGCATCGCGTTCGGCGCTGGGTGAAACTGTTTTGCCATTTCTTCCGTTTGTTGCCCACCACCATGAAGCTCCTACCCTTCGCCGCCCTCCTCGTTCTCTCGTCTCTTCAAGCCGCCGAGCCGCCTGCTGGCTTCAAAGCTATCTTTAATGGCAAGGATCTCACTGGCTGGTATGGCCTGAATCCACACAGCGTCCAGAAGCTCACCGGTGAAAAGAAAGACGCCGCGCTGAAAAAGATGCGCGAGGAGTTCCCCACGAACTGGAAGGCCGAAAATGGCGAACTCGTGAACGATGGCCACGGCCCCTATGCCACCACCGAGCAGGAGTTTGGCGACATGGAGTTCCTCATCGAATACAAAACCGTGCCGAAGGCCGACAGCGGCATCTACCTG
>JBILPY010000482.1:0-3904 GCA_044373575.1 Prosthecobacter sp.
GCGTCACGTTCGCCACGGCGGGCTTCCTGCGCTTGGGGACGTTCGGCGGGCTGTTCGCGCCGAGGTTCAGGTTTGGCGGCCCCCGGCGCTGGGTTCGTGGGAGGTGGGGGGGGGGTATTTTCCTGGGCGATGGCGGCCCCGCTCAGGGAGGCAACACCGAGGAGCGTGAGCAGGGTGCGTTGGGTTGGTTTCATGGGTGAGTTGGGCTGGCGCTGGAGCGCTGTTCGTGCGCTTAACGTCAGGCAGGCATTCATTTGTGTGGACCGGGTCTCGGAAAAAAGAAGTCGCAGAAAAAATGTCCGGTTTTGCCGCCTCGTGCGGTATAACGACTCCTGCCCGTCCATCCAACCATGAAGTTCCTCCTCCTATCCCTAGCTTTCCTCGGCTCCTTCGCCTCCGCCCAGGACTACCTCGAAATCGCTGCCAATCCCGGCGGTGCTGGCAAAGGCAAATCTGTCGTGCTCGTCGCGGGCGATGAGGAATATCGCACGGAGGAGACGATGCCGATGCTGGCGAAGATCCTGGCGAAGACGCATGGTTTTAACTGCATCGTGCTCTTCTCCACGGATGAAAAAGCGGGCTACATCGACCCGAACAACCAGAAGAACATCCGCGGCACCGAGGCGCTGGACAATGCGGACCTCATGATCATCGGCACCCGTTTTCGTCAGCTTCCCGAGGCGCAGCTTGCGCCCTTCGCACGCTATTTGAATGCGGGCAAACCAGTCATCGGCATCCGCACGGCGACGCACGCATTCTCCGGCGGAGCCAAGACGGGAGATTTCAAATGGGCGGAGTTCGGTCTCCAGATTCTCGGTGAGAAGTGGGTGGCCCATCACGGCGCGCACAAGAAGGAAGGCACGCGCAGTGTCTTCGAGACAGCGAACCTGAAACATCCCGTGCTGCAAGGCGTGGAGGAGATCTTTGGCACCACGGATGTTTATTCCGTGAAGAACCTGGACTTGAGCAAAGCAACGATCCTGCTGCGTGGCGCTGTGACGGAGAGCCTGCACGATCGCTCGTATCCGGTGAAAGGTCCGAAGAACGACCCGATGCAGGCGCTGGCTTGGCTCTTTGATTACAAGACGCCGGATGGCAAAGGCACGGGCAAGTCCTTCTGCACCACGATGGGTGCCTCGGTGGACTTCGCTGACGAAGACCTGCGCCGCTTGATCTTGAACGCTTCCTTCCACCTGCTCGGCATCGCAGTGCCAGCCAAGGCGAAGGTGGACTTCATCGACCCCTTCAATCCGACGAACTACTCCGCGCTGAAGAGCGATCATTACAAGCAGATCAACCTGAAGCCCGGCGACTTCGCCACCGGCAAAAGCCCCTCCACGGGCCTGCCTGGTGAAAAGAAAAAGGAAGCTGCTTCTGCCGCGAACGATCATCCTCATGCTCCGAATGCTGAGCCTCCCGCTGCGACTTCGGCTCGTGCTCAAACCGTGGCTCCTCCGGCGAAGGGCGAGCGCATTGTGCTGATCGGCAATGGCCTTGCCGAACGCGACACTTGGTATAGCCGCATCGAAACTGAACTGCACCTGCGCTACCCGAACGAGGCGCTCTTCTTCCGCAACATGGGCCACGTGGGCGACACTCCTGGCTTCCGTCCGCATCCAGCGCGTGTTTCGCAGTGGGCCTTCCCCGGCGCTGAGAAGTTCCATCCCGACAAAAAGATTCACAATGGCAAGGGCTTCTACCCCACACCAGACCAGTGGCTCACCCATCTGAAGGCCGACACGATCGTTGCCTTCTTTGGCTACAACGAATCCTTCGACGGCCCGAGCAAGGTGAAGAACTTCGAGGACGAACTCGACGCCTGGGTGCAGCACACGCTTAGCAAGGCCTACAATGGCAAAGCCGCTCCACGTCTCGTGCTCGTCAGCCCCATCGCGTATGAAAACCTCAAAGCCAAACGCGACCTACCGAATGGCGAAAAAGAGAACGCCAACCTCATCCTCTACTCGGCTGCTGTGGAGACCGTGGCCAAGAAGCGCGGGCTCACTTTCATCGACCTCTTCTCACCCACGAAAGCGTTTTATGACAAGACCGAGCAGTCGCTGACGACTGGTGGTTTCGTGCCGAACGAAGAAGGCTATGAGAAGGTCGCCGACCTCCTTGCCACTGGCATGTACGGTCATCAATCCCGCGAATCAAAGGCTGATCCGAAGCTCGTGCACGAAGCCGTGAAGGCGAAGGATTGGTTCTGGAACAACGACTATAACATCCTCAACGGCGTCCACACCCACGGCCAGCGCTACAATCCCTTCGGCCCGCAGAACTATCCGGACGAAGTGAAGAAGACCCGCGAGATGGCCGCATTGCGCGACACGCTGATTCATGACGTCGCTACGGCCAAGAAGAAGGACCTCGCCGTCGATGACAGCAAGACGCACAAGCTTCCTGAGGTGCCGACGAACTACCAGCCGAGCGTGAAGAATGGCAGCACCGAGTATCTCTACGGCGATGCTGCGGTGAAGGCGCTGACTGTTCCCGAGGGCTACAAGGTCGAGATGTTCGCCAGCGAGAAGGAGTTCGCCAATCTCGCGAACCCGATGCAGCTCTCCTTTGATGACAAAGGCCGTCTTTGGGTCGCCACCATGCCGACCTACCCGCACTATCGCCCTGGTGATGCGCTGCCCGATGACAAGATCCTGATCTACGAAGACACGAATGGCGACGGCAAGGCGGACAAGGAAACCATCTTTGCCGATAAACTGCATCTGCCCATCGGTTTCGAGCTCGCACCGGAAGGCGTGTATGTCACGCAGGAGCCAAACTTGGTGCTGCTGCGCGACACCAATGGTGACGATCGCTCCGACAGCATGGAGATCGTGCTCGGCGGCTTCGACACGCATGACACGCATCACGCGATCAGTGCCTTCACCGCTGATCCGAGCGGTGCCTTCATGCTGTGCGAGGGCGTGTTCCTCCACTCGAATGTCGAGACTCCGTATGGCCCGGTCCGCTGCGTCGATGGCGGCTTCTTCCGCTACAGCCCACAGCGCGGCCAGCTCGAGCGCACCATCCAGATGGGTATCCCGAATCCTTGGGGCTTTGTGTTCGACCAGTGGGGCCAGGATTTCTTCCTCCACACCTCCGGCACCAGCATGAACTGGGGTCTGCCCGTCTCGGTGAAGCCCACCTTTGGCAGCAAGACTCCGAGCACGCCGGACCTCATACCATCCGCCCAAAAAGTGCGTCCGACAAGCGGTCTGGAGATCGTCTCCTCGCGTCACTTCCCCGATGAAGTGCAGGGCGACATCATCCTCGCCAACGCCATCGGTTTCCTCGGCATCAAGCAGCACAAAATCGAAGACGACAGCACCGGTTGGAAGACCAGCTTCCGCCAGGATTTGCTCGTCAGTAAAGATGGCAACTTCCGCCCCGTGGACCTTGAGTTCGCGCCCGATGGCAGCCTTTACGTCATCGACTGGCATAACGTCCTTATCGGCCACATGCAGCACAACGCGCGTGATCCACTGCGTGACCACGTCCACGGCCGCATCTACCGCATCACTTATCCTTCGCGTCCGCTGGTCAAGCCTGTGCAAGTCGCGGGTGCGAGTGTTGAACAATTGCTCAACAATCTCAAGGAACCCGAACTCCGTGTCCGCTACCGCACTCGGCGCGAACTGCGCAGCCATCCGGTCAGCGAAGTGATTCCTGCCGTCAAAGCCTGGGCTGCCAAGCAGACGGAAGTCCACGCCAAGCTCGAAGCCCTCTGGGTCACCTGGGGCATGAATCAGGTCGATGGCGACCTGCTGCGCGAGATGCTTGCTTCTCCAGACTTCCACGCCCGTGCCGCTGCCGTCCGCGTGCTGCGTTACAATCATCACGTCATCGCCGATCACGCCGCCCTGCTGGAGAAAGCCGCTGCTGATGAACATGGCCGTGTGCGCCT
>JBILPY010000484.1:0-3902 GCA_044373575.1 Prosthecobacter sp.
GCGCATGCATTTTTGGTAGCATAGGCTTTCTAGCCTGTGCCGCATGTCTCCTGACAAGAATCCACTAGGAGACGCTCAACACAGGCTAGAAAGCCAATGCTACAGTCCGCATCTGCATTCAAGCGTAGTGACATTTGCCGCGCTTATAACAGCATCCGGTCATCACGCCAGCACCTCGCGGATGACATTGCCATGGTCGATCTCCAGCCGCTTGCGGCCCGGCACTTCCAGCGCGCGCAGATCGATGCCGAGCAGGTGGCACGTCGTCGCGTGCAGATCGGTGATGTAATGGCCTTCGCCCTGCGCGTGGTAGCCGAGTTCATCCGTCTCGCCATGTACGGTGCCGCCCTTCGTGCCGCCACCGGCGAACCAGATGGTGAAGCCGTGCGGATGATGATCGCGCCCATCTTTGTGTCCGCTGCGCGTCTCCATGCCGGGCGTGCGGCCAAACTCGGTGCAGAAAACGACAAGTGTTTCGTCCAACATGCCCCGCTGCTTCAAATCGCGCAGCAGACCGGCGACGGGCTGGTCCACGCTCTCGCACAGGCCCGTGTGATTCTTCTGCAACTGCGCATGCGAATCCCATTTGCCGGTGTTCGACGGATACACCTGCACGAAACGCACACCACGCTCCACCAGCCTTCGTGCGGCCAGGAAACGCTCTCCAGCATCCTTGGTGGCCGGTTTGTCGATGCCGTAGAGCTTCCGCGTCGCATCGCTCTCGGTCTTCAAATCCAGTGTCTCCGGCACGGCCATCTGCATGCGAAACGCGAGTTCATACGCATGAATGCGCGCTCGCAGCGAGGCATCCTCAGGATACTCGACGGCGGTGAGTTGATTGAGCCGGTTGATGAGCTGGTATTCTCGCACCTGCTCGTTCGCGCTTTGCCGCGAGTCGCGTTTGCCAAAGGGCAGCGGATTGTTCGGATCGAGCGTCAGCGGCACGGCGGCGTGATCGGGGCCGAGGTAGAGCGAATCAATCGAGAGCCTCTTCGTGCTGTCCGTGGGACCGCCGAGCACGACAAACTTCGGCAGGTTCTCATTCAGCGTGCCGAGTCCGTAATGCACCCACGAGCCGATGCATGGCTGTTGTTCATCGAGCCGATGGCGTCCGGTATGCAGTTGGTTTTCCGCGAAGTGATCGTTGTCCGTCGTCCACATGTTCCGCACGAACGCGATGTCATCGACGACCTTCGACAGATGCGGCCACCAGTCGGTGATCTCGACGCCGCACTGGCCATGTTTGCGAAAACCGACCTGCATCGGGTAGATGCTCGGATAGACATCGCGCTTGTTGATCTCCTGCGCAGCGACGGAGCGGAAGCGCTTGTGATGCTTGTCGGAGTTCAGCGGATTTTCGAGCGGCGTTTTATCAAAGCTCATGCCCGCATACTTCGTGAGCGCGGGTTTCGGATCGAACGTCTCGACGTGACTGTAGCCGCCGGAGAGGAAGATCCAGATCACCGACTTCGCTTTCGGCACGATGGACGTCAGCGCAGGCGCGGTGGCGGCCCTCACGATGCCATCACTCATTAGCGTGCCACCCAGTGCCAGCCCCGTGAACCCCATGCCCGCATCTGAGAGGAAGCGCCTGCGACTGATCTGGCCGCATGGGAAGTTGGAGGCGTGACTTGAGTTATTCATGACTGAAGCAAATCACCGCACGGTGACGAAGTCGTTATGGTTCAATAGCACGCGCACCAGGCTTTCCTTGCTGCCGTCCTTCAAAAAGGCACGGCACGAGGCCAGTTCGTCTGCGCTCGGTGCGCGGCTCAAAACATGCTCGAAAGCAGCCGTAACGAAATCTGGAGCCTCCAATCCTATCTGCCGCACCAACGCCGCGCTGTGATCATGCACCAGCTTGCTGTTGGTGAGCACGAGCGCCTGCTGCGGCAGCACGCTGCTGGTGCGGCGGTAGCAGTCCGTCGGTTCCGGTGCGTCAAACATCGCCGCCATCGCGCTGCGGCCACCGGTTTCAGGATGACAACTGAAGTAAAGGCTGCGACGCATGCTGGTTTCGGATTCGGTGTTCTCAAGCTCCTGTCCGCAAAACCTCGCATCCAGCGCTCCCGCAAGATGCAGCACGCCGTCGCGCACGACCTCGGCTTCCATGCGTGATGGATTCATGCGCCAGAGGAATCGGTTGTCTGGATCGCGCTGTAGATTGGTTTCGTTCGCCACTGCGGAGTGACTCGCCCGCCGATACGCGTCACTTGTAACAATGAGCCGATGCAGATGCCGCATGCTCCAGCCATTCTCCATCAATTCCGCCGCCAGCCAGTCCAGCAGTGCTGGATGCGTCGGCAGCTTGCCATTGCGGCCAAAATCAAACACTGAGGGCACCAACGGCTCCTGGAAATGCCGCATCCACAAATGATTCACTGCCACACGCGCCGTCAGCGGATGATCCCGACGCGTGAGCCACTCCGCGAGTGCTTTGCGCCGTCCGGTGCTCTGATTGGGAAACGTCATCGTCATCGATGTATAGCTCTCGGGCGACTTTGGTTTGTCGCGCTCTACTTCTGCTTTGGTCACGGCCAATTTTGCCGCTGCCACGGCCTTTGCAGCGGCATCGCGGCCTTTTTCTTCGGCGAGAGTGGCTGAATGCTCGGCATTCATCAATGCCAACTGAGCAGAGGCCACAGCAGCCTCTCGTTCTGCCGCTGCTGCTTTGAGTGCAAGCTTGTGGGCGTCCAGTGTGTTGCCGACTTTGGCCTGATCCGCTGTGATTCGCGCGATGGAACTGGCGAGTTCCGCACGGGCCGCGATGAGCGCCGCGCGTGCCATGGGCGTGCTCAGCGCCAGAAGATCATCCTCCGCCTTCGTTACCGCATTCAGTCGTTGCGTGAGTTCGGTTTCTTGAATGGCGGGACGCAAGCCGGGATGCACGGAGCCCTGTGGCAGGCTCACGGGTTGAATCGAAAGCGACCCAAGAAACGCAGGCACACCCGCAGCGAGCGGAGCCATGTTCTCGACGCGATTGCGCTCATCGCCGCCAGTGTAGAACCACGTCTTGGCATCAGGCAGCTTGTCAAAGACGCGCACGGCACCCAGGCGGTTCGGTTTGCGTTGCGTCACATATTGATACTCCTGAAAAGGCCCCGGATCGGCCTCGCCCGGCCAGCGATCCTGCCGGATACCGAGCGGCTCAAAGAACGCGCGGAAGCGGAAGTAATCCTCATGCGAAATGGGATCATACTTGTGGTCATGGCAGTGCGAGCAGTTGAAGGTGAGGCCGAGGAAAGCCTTGCCGGTGTGTTCGATGGTGTCGCGCATCCACTGGTTCGGATTCAGCGCATACCAGTTCCGAATCAGAAAACCTGTCGCCACCGCCGCCTCATTATCCTGCGGCGCGATCTCATCCGCCGCGAGCATTTCCGAGAGCATGCGGTCATAACCCTTGTCCGCGTTCAGCGACTTCACGATCCAGTCCCGCCAGCGCCAGATCTGCGGCGCGCTGTTCCACACATCATTCGCACTCCGCCGGCCATACCAGTCGCTGTAGCGCCATACATCCATCCAATGCCGTGCCCAGCGCTCGCCATGACGCGGATCATCCAGAAGCCGGTCAACCACGCGCTCATACGCACTGGGTGATGAATCACCGAGAAAGGTCAGCAACTCCTCACGCGTCGGTGGCAAGCCGATGAGATCGACATAAACCCGGCGCAACAACGTGGAGCGCGGAGCTTCCGGCAGCGGTGTGAGTTGTTTGGGGGCCAGCGCTTCATTCACAAACGCATCAATCGCGTTTCCACCTCTCAACTTCGGCAACGCCGGACGCTGCACGCTTTGAAACGCCCAATGCATCTTAGGATCAGCCTCCGGTGCCTCATTCGCGATTCCCGGCGCTCCCGCATCGATCCAAGTCCGCAGCATCGCGATCTGCTCCGTTGTCAGCG
>JBILPY010000071.1:0-12692 GCA_044373575.1 Prosthecobacter sp.
ACCCGGAGATGTTCGAGCCGCACATCGGCGTCGATGAAAGCGGCAAAGGCGACTTCTTCGGCCCGCTGGTCATCGCCGGCGTCTATGTGGACCGGCAGGTCACCCATGCCCTGCGCGACCTCGGCGCCGTGGACAGCAAGCGCATCAGCAGCGACGACAAGGTCTTCAAGCTCGCCGACCTCATCCGCAGCGTGCCCGGCCTGCGCTGGCAGGTCATCCAGATCAGCCCCGCGAGGTACAACGAGCTCTACGAGAAGTTCGGCAATCTCAACCGCCTGCTCGCCTGGGGCCACGCCAAGATCATCGAGACCCTGCTGGAAAAGGTGCCCTCCTGTCCGCGCGCCATCTCGGATCAGTTCGCCAATCCCACCGTACTCCAGCGCGCCCTACAAACTCGCGGGCGGACCATCGAGCTCATCCAGCGCACCAAGGCGGAGAGTGATCCCGCGGTTGCAGCAGCCTCCATCCTCGCACGGGAAGGTTTTGTGCGTTGGCTGGGTCAGATGGGTGGCCAGATCGGGATCGAATTACCCAAAGGAGTTTCCGCTCAGGTGAAAGCCAACGCAGGAATGATCCATGAGCGGGATGGCATCGAAGGTCTTAGCCAGGTGGCCAAAATGCATTTCAAGACAGCCCAGGAAGTGATGGGGCGGCCGCATCAGTGATGGATCACGAGAGATCGGTTTATCGTAGTTCATGATATCAGTGGCGAATATCAGCCAGCAGATCAGGTGTTTGGAGCGCAAGAATGCGCTGCCAGCGTTGCCTGAAATGCGGAGATTGTTCTTGGGAGAATCTAACGCCCACCCACTTGAATGCCTTGTCAAGCCGTTCCAGCCTTGCTGTTAGGCATGAGGATAGATCACCAACACACGGCAGCCTTCGCGTGGCATCTTCCCCAGCTTGTCGGCGATGTGGGGAGTTCAGCTCCAAGAGCAACTTCATCGGCATCTGTGCGCGTGCAGTGCAGTAGGCACCCGTGTCCTCATCGGGCAGCACTAGCACAGAGCGCAGCGACTGCACGCGTTTGACGGCGTGGCGGCAACTACTTCACCCAGGTATAGGCTTATGATACGAAACCGATGGAGAAGGCCAAGTCTGAGGGCACTGGGAGTGCATCGACGTACATTTCATTTCCAGCGGCCGTGAACCCATGATCTTGGCACCGCTGGCGGCGATGAAAGATGAGACGATGGCCTATTCGGAGGAAAAGGCGGCCGCGTTGTGTAAGCTAGTGCCCGACTTGACTCAGTTGCACATGAGGGCATGCCATTTCGCGATTTTGTTCCCGCAGGACGTCCACGCGCCCTGTGTCGAATGGAACGAACCGAAGTAGATCTTCAAAGTCGTCGTAAAGGCGGCGGCCGGCTAGCATGGGCTTTCTAGCCTGTGATGGACGTCTCCACAGCACGTGCTAGAAAGCCCATGCTACGCCCGTAGGTTTCAGCCCCCGATGAACCTGACGCCTGCAGTTTTCCTTTGTTCCCTCGCCGTGACTGCTCACGGCGCGGATGCCGTGCTCACGTTTGAAAAAGACGTGCGGCCGATCGTGAAGGCACACTGCACGCATTGCCACGGTGAGGAGGAGAAGCCTGAGGGCGGCGTGGATCTGCGGCTGCGGCGCTTCATGGACGAGATCGTCGTGGTCGGGCAGCCAGCGAAGAGCAAGCTCGTTGAGGTGATCCGCAGCGGCGAGATGCCGGAGAAGGGAAAACCGCTGGCGGAAGCCGAACTGGCTGTCATTGAGAAGTGGATCGCGCAGGGTGCCAAGACGGCGAAGGCCGAGCCGCTTGCGCTGGCACCGGGACCGATCATTTCGGATGAAGATCGTGAGTATTGGGCTTTCCAGCCGATCCAGAAGCCTGCGGTGCCGAAGAATGTGGAGGCGCAGAAGATGCGCACGCCTGTGGATGCTTTTGTTTTCGCCAAGCTGGGCGAAAAGGGCCTGCAAATGGCCCCGGAGGCGGACCGCAGGACCTTGATCCGCCGCGTGACGCTCGATCTCGCCGGCCTGCTGCCTACGCCCGAGGAAGTGGAGGCCTTTGTGGCTGACAAATCGCCACTAGCTTACGAGCAACTGGTGGAGCGACTGTTGGCGTCGAAAAACTACGGTGAGCGCTGGGCGCGGCATTGGCTGGATGTGGTGGGCTATGCGGACTCGAATGGTTACACCGAGGCGGACAGCGTCCGCCCTCACGCGTGGCGCTATCGCGACTATGTGATTCGCTCGATGAACGAGGACAAGCCGTGGGATCAGTTCATTCAGGAGCAGATCGCGGGGGATGAACTCGCGGGCGCGACCCATGGCGACTATCAGCAGGCCGTCCTCGATCCAAAGCGAACCGACCAGCTCATCGCCACCGCCTTCCTGCGCATGGCACCCGATGGCACGGGCGACACGGTGGACGATGCCAAGCTCGCGAAAAACCAAGTCATCGCCGAGCAGATCAAGATCACGACCTCCTCGCTCATGGGAATGACCGTGGCGTGTGCGCAGTGTCACGATCATCGCTACGACCCAATCACGCAGGCCGACTACTACCGCCTGCGCGCTGTCTTTGATCCGGCGTATCATTGGGAAGCGTGGCGCGCGCCGAACAGCCGCCTCTACTCGCTTTACACACCGCAAGAGCGCACTAAAGCCGCCGAGATCGAGGCGAAGGCCAAAGAGATCGAGGTCGAGGCCCGCGCGATGTCGAAGAAGTTCCTCGATGAGATCTTTGAGATTGAGATCAAGAAGGTTCCTGAGGCCGAGCAGGCCGCGTTCCGCGTCGCCCGTGACACGCCGGTGGCCAAGCAGACGCCGGAGCAGAAGGCTCTTATCAAAAAGTATCCTTCCGCGCTCGCCACCTACTCGCTGGATCTCTACGACAAGAAGAAGCAGGACATCGTCGATGCAAAGATGGCCGAGGCCACGAAGCTCCGCGCCACGAAGCCTGCCGAAGGTTTTGTGATGGCGCTCACCGAGGTGAAAGGCCAGATGCCGGTGTCGAAGCTCTTCAACCGTGGCGATCACGATCAGCCGAAGCAGGTCGTGCAGCCCGGCGAGCTGGGCATTCTCGCCAGCCCGCAGATCGAGCCCTTCAAGCCCGTGCCAGTGAGCAGTGGCTCCAGTGGTCGTCGTCTCGCCTATGCACAGTGGCTGACGAGCGGCAAACATCCGCTTGTCGCGCGAGTTTTGGTGAACCGCTTCTGGCTCAATCACATGGGTCGCGGCATCGTGAACACGCCCGGCGATTTTGGCCGCCAAGGTGAGCTGCCAACACATCCCGAACTGCTCAACTACCTCGCCGATGAGTTCGTGAAGAGCGGCTGGAAGCTCAAGTCGCTGCATCGTCTCATCATGCTCAGCAGCGCCTATCGTCAGTCATCCGTGAATGATGCTTCGCTGCGTGCCGATCCCGAAAACCGATTCTACGCCCGCTTCAAAATGCGCCGCCTCGATGCCGAGACGCTGCGTGACTCCATGCTCGCCACCACCGGCACGCTCGTGCAGGCCAGTTACGGCCCGCCCAGCGGTATAGGTCGCGATCCGCAGGGCCGCGTAATCACCGGCATCGACAAAGGCACGATCACCACACACAAGGTCGATCCTGCCGGTGCCGATGACTTCCGCCGCTCCATTTACGTGCAGGTGCGCCGCAGCAAACCCGTCACCGTGCTCGATACGTTCGACGCGCCCACGATGAGCCCGAACTGCGAGATGCGCAGCCAGACCACTGTCGCGCCGCAGTCGCTCCTGCTCATGAACGACACCTTCGTGCTCGACAGCTCGCGTCGTCTTGCCGATCGCGTCACTGCCGAAGCCCCGAACGACCGTGCCAATCAACTCCAGCGCGTCTGGAACCTGCTTTACAGCAAACCCGCCACCGATGCCGACATCACGAAGTGCCTCGCCTACCTCGACGAGCAAACCAAGGCGCTCACGCAGTATCACCACGACATCCAGCACGCGAAAGGTGTCGTCCCAAATCCACCGCAGGAAGCCATGGCCAGCCTGTGTCAGATCCTTTGCAGCTCGAACCGTTTCCTCTACGTCGAATGAACCGCCCCCAACTCTGCTCACGTCGTCATTTCCTTCACGCCAACGGCTTCGGTCTTGGCACCGTGGCGCTTGCCTCGCTGCTGGAGCGCGATGGCCTGCTCGCCGCACCGGTGAAGCCAGAAAGCTTTGGTGAGATCCGCTACGATCTGACGCCGAAGAAGCCGCACTTTGAGCCGCGCGCGAAGGCGATGATCTCGCTCTTCATGATGGGCGGGCCATCGCAGATGGATCTCTTTGATCCGAAGCCGATGCTGACGAAGTATGACGGCCAGAAGTTCCCCGGCGAGATCAAATACGACAACCTCGCGCAGGCTTCGGCGAAGTGCTTTGGCTCGCCGTGGAAGTTTGAAAAACAGGGCCAGTGCGGCATGGAGATCAGCGAGTTGCTGCCAAACCTGAGCAAGGTGGTCGATGAGATCACGCTGATCCGCTCGATGACCTCCGGCGTGAGCAATCACGCGCAAGGTCTCTACGCGATGAACGGAGGACGCATCACCGCTGGTCGCCCGGCGTTGGGCTCGTGGCTGACCTATGGTCTCGGCAGCGAGACGGACGAACTGCCCGCCTACATGGTTCTCTCGCATCCCGGCGGCCTGCCGACTTTCCAGGGCGAGCATTTCACCAATGGCTGGCTGCCCGCGTTGTTCCAGGGCACGCTCGTGCGGCCCACCGAGCCGCGCATTTTGAATCTCGATCCGCCCGCATCACTGGCTGGTGCGCCACAGGAACGGCAGCTCGCGTTGCTGAAGGCCTTCAATGAAGATCACCTGTCGCAGCATCGCGGCGAACTCGATCTTCAGGCGCGCATTTCGAGCTACGAACTCGCCGCGAAGATGCAGACCGCCGCCAAGGAGGCGCTCGACATATCGAAGGAGCCCGAGCACGTCAAAAAACTCTACGGAGTCGATAATCCGATCACGAAGGACTACGCCACGCGCTGCATCATCGCGCGTCGTCTCGTCGAGCGCGGCGTGCGCTATGTGCAGGTGCTGAATGCGGGCCAGTCATGGGATCAGCATGGCTCGCTCATCACCGCACTGCCAAAAAATTGCGAAGCCACCGATCAGCCCAGCGCGGCACTCATCAGCGATCTCAAACAGCGCGGTCTGCTCGACACCACCGTCGTCCATTGGGGCGGCGAGATGGGCCGACTACCCGTGCTGCAAAACGACGCAGGCCGCGAGAAGTGGGGCCGCGACCACAACACCTACGGCTTCAGCATGTGGGTGGCTGGTGGTGGCTTCAAGAAGGGCTACGTCCACGGCGAAACCGATGAATTCGGCCACAAGGCGGTCATCGACGAGGTGAAGCACTTCGATTATCACGCCACGCTGCTGAAGCTCTTCGGCCTCGATCACAGCAAGCTCACCTACAAGCGCAACGGCCTCGCCGCGAGCCTCACGGACAACCAGGGAGCGAAGGTGGTGGATCAACTCATCGCATAAATCGCAGTCACATCGCCGCTCGAATCCGACATGACTCCCGATGCTGATTCGAGCCCTTCAAACCGCTCCGCGTCGTGGAAATGGACGATCTGCGGCCTGCTGCTGCTCGCCTCGGCGATCAACTACATGGACCGCCAGACGCTGGCGAATGCATCCGTGCGCATCACGAAGGAGTTTCAGCTCACGCAGGCGCAGTATGGCAACATTGAGGCCGTCTTTGCCTACGCCTTCGCGGCGGGGTCCATCGTGTTTGGCTGGCTGGCGGACCGTTTCTCCGTGCGCTGGCTGTATGCCGGCGTGCTGACGATGTGGTCGCTCGCGGGCTTGGCGACAGGCTTCGTCCATAACGAACAAGAGCTGCTGTGGTGTCGCATGGCGCTGGGCTTCTTTGAAGCCGGGCACTGGCCTTGTGCCATCCGCACGACACGCGCGCTGCTCGATGCGCGCGAACGTTCACTCGGCAACAGCGTGTTGCAAAGCGGCACCTCGATCGGCGCGATCATCACACCGCTCATCATGACTGGCCTCATGACGTCGGAACTCGGCAGTTGGCGCATCGCTTTTCAAGCCGTCGGTGCGGTCGGTTTCGGGTGGCTGGTGCTGTGGTTCGCGCTGGTGAAAAAGTCCGACCTGCCTGCACCGGTGAGATTGAGCACGACCGAGATGGAACCGGCCTCGGAAAGCCTGTGGAGCATCATCTTCAGCCGTCGCATGCTCGTCATCTTCTTTGTCATCGCTTGCATCAACACGACCTGGCAGATCCTGCGCGCCTGGCTGCCAAAGATCCTGCAGGAAGGAATAGGCTACACGGAATCGCAGACGCTTTACTTCACTTCGGTTTGGTATGTGGCGACGGATGTCGGCTGTCTCGGCGCGGGTGCGCTCGCGGTGTGGCTCGGCAGGCGAAAGCTCTCGGTTCATGCCGCTCGCGTGATCGTCTTCGCCGCGTGTGGTGCTTTGTGTGCCACCTGCGCACTCACGCCGATGCTCGACAAAGGCTGGGTCTTGCTCCTCCTGCTGCTGCTGGCCGGTGCGGGTGCGCTCGGCGTATTTCCGCTCTACCACGCCTTCACGCAGGATCTCTCCGCGCGGCATCAGGGCAAGATCACCGGCATTGCGGGCGTCGTCGCGTGGGTGCTGCCGGCGCAGGCGCAGAAGCTCTTCGGCGCGCTGGCGGATCGCACGCACTCCTTCGATCAAGGCCTGCTGCTCGCGTCCTTCCTGCCGCTCATCGCCGTGCTGCCTCTTTGGCTGTTTTGGAAAGATCCTGCTCAACTCACTCCGACTTCAAAGCCATGAACCGACGCACGTTTCTCATCAGCAGCATGGCCGCAGCCGCCAGCGCGGCACCAGCTCACGCTCGCAAAAAAATCGCCCTCATCTCCACGGCCGTGTTCGAGAAATCACACGCGCAGCATTTCATCGATCGCTTTGCACTCGGCTACGCTTGGGCGGGTGAATGGCGGAAGCCGGAGGTCGATCTCGTCTCGCTCTACGTTGATCAATTCAATGACAACGACCTCGCTCGTGGCCGCTCGAAGCGATACGGCATCCCGATTCACAAAAGCATCGCCGAAGCGCTCACGCTAGGCACCGGCAAGCTAGCTGTCGATGGCGTCGTCATCATCGGCGAGCACGGAGACTATCCTGTGAATGAAAAGGGCCAGACGCTCTACCCACGCTACGAGTTCTTCAAAGAAGTGATCAAAGTTTTCGAGTCCAGCGGACGCAGCGTGCCTGTCTTCAACGACAAGCACCTCTCCACCGACTGGAAACACTGCGTCGAAATGGTCGCCGACTCGAAGCGCCTGGACTTTCCCTTCCTCGCTGGCTCCTCGCTGCCCGTGACGCGACGTTTGCCCGCCATCGACCTGCCATGGGGCACGCCGCTGAGCGAAAGCGTCTGCGTCGGCTACGGCGGTATCGAGAAATACGACTTCCACGGCCTCGAAACCGCCCAGTGCATGTCCGAACGTCGCAAAGGTGGCGAAGTCGGCATCCAGAGCGTGCTGGCGCTGCGCGGTGACAAGATGTGGTCACACACCGCCGGTTTGAAACAAACGCAGCGACTCCTCCTCGCCGCATTGAGTCGTAGCCACACGTTGCCCGTCAAAGAAGGCTATCCCACCGAAGCAATCAGCTTCGATTGGGCGCGGCGAAACTTTCCCGATGCCTACGCCTACTTCATCGAGCACCGTGACGGCTTCCGCACCACGCTGTTCATGCTCGGCGTGCGCGACTTCAACTACGCTGGCCTCAACAGCGAAACCGGCGAGATCACCTCCTGCCAGATGTTCCTGCCCATGCCGACCTCGGTAGCGACCACCGCCGACTTCTTCAATCCGCTCGTTCATCACATCGAGCGCATGGTCATCAATAACCGCGCCGCCTATCCCCCCGAACGCACCCTGCTCACCTCCGGCATGGTCATCGCCGCTGTCGAGTCGCTCCATCGCGATGGCAAGGTCATCGAGACGCCCGAAATGGAGGTGCGCTACACTGTGCCGAAGGAATCATCCTTCTGGAGGGACTGATGAATCACTTCTCCGCATCAAGCCTGTCGCAGACTGCGGCGGCGAGTGCTTGCACGCCAATCTTGATCGAGGCTTCATCGCAGTCATACATGGGGGTGTGACCACCGGCGGTGATGCCTTTCTCCTCGTTCGCCACACCGAGGCGGAAGTAGAAAGCGGGCACGACCTGGGCAAAGAAGCTGAAGTCCTCGCCGCCCATGCCGGGAATGAGTTCGACGACGTTGTCTTTGCCGAAGAGACGGTGGAAGGCTGGCAGCGTGGCTTCGATGAGAGGCTTGTCGTTGATGATGCTTGGGTAGGTCTTGCGGTATTCCATCTCGTAGCTGGCACCGTGAGCTTCGGTGATGCCTTTGAGGATGCGATGCATCTGTTCGATCACGCCATCGCGGAAGGCGGCGTCGTAGGTGCGTACGGTGCCGCCGAGTTCGACTTTCTCGGCAATGATATTTTCACGGTCGCCGCCGCTGATGGTTCCAATGCTGATGACGAGCGGCTGGCGGGTGTTGGTCTGGCGGCTCTTGATCATTTGCAGGGCCATGATGGCCTCGGCGGAGACGGCGATGGCATCCACGCCTTTGTGCGGCGCAGAGCCGTGCGCCATCTTGCCACGGATGATGATGTGAAAACGGTCGCTGTTCGCGTTGTCGATGCCGGGCGTGTAGCCGATCTGGCCTGCCTTTAAGTAATGCACGCCATCGTCGGCGGTGCTCGCAGGCTGGACGATGGCGGTGGTGTGCAGGCCGAAGACCGCGACGGGCTTTGGATTCTCCATCACACCTTCGGCCACCATGAGCTTGGCGCCCCAGTCGCCTTTGAAAGTGGCGGGCATGGCTTCCTCGGCGGGCTGAAAGAGGAACTTCACGCTGCCGTGAACCTGATCGCGATGCTTCGACAGCAGCTCGGCGAGTCCGAGGGCGCAGGTGACATGCACATCGTGGCCGCAGGCGTGCATGACGCCGGGAGTTTGAGAGCGATAGGGCACGCTGCGCAGTTCTTTGATGGGTAGTGCATCCATGTCGGCACGCACGGCCACACAGGGTCCATCGCTGCCGCCTTTGAGCAAAGCGACGACGCCATGCTTCGCGATGCCGGTCTTCACCTCCAGGCCTAGCGACTTCAATTTTTCTGCGACGAGCGCGGCGGTGCGGACTTCTTCATTGGAGAGTTCGGGATGGGCGTGGATGTCGCGCCTGATCTCGACGAGCTGCGGGAACATTGCTTCGACGGACTTTGTGAAGAGGGCATCTCGGGTGGTGGTGTCGGCGGCGCTGGCTTGAAGGGCGAGGAGGAGGAAGAGCGCGGATTTCATGCGGCGGATGTTAGGGGCACGGCTATGAAAGGCAAGGCTGCTTCACACACCAAGTCTGCACTTCCCCCAACTGGAGGCTGTGCGTAAGGTGAAGCTGACCTTTATCTCCTGATGCTCGATCCTTTTGCCAAACTCGCTGAAGCTGGCTTCTCCCAACAGGGAGGCCTGATCACGGCTGGACCGGTGACGGAGCACTGGACGCCGGAACTGATCGCGAGTCTGGACTGGATGCGTGTGGCGGAGCTGGTGCGGGCCATCGCGGCGCATGGCGGGTGTGAGCTGGCGCGCTCGATGGTGCTGGAGGATGGCTCGGTGATGTTTGCGATGATCGAGCAACCGCTCACCGCGCATCCGCAGCGGGCGCTGGTGAAGCTTGCAGCCTGGAATGAATGGGGTGCCACGCCGGAGGCGGTGATGCAGTTCGCGCGCGAAGTACGCACGGCACAGAAGGCTCGTGGCATCATGATTTCGCCGGGCGGTTTTACGGCTTCGGCGATGCTGGCGGCGCAGGAGCATCGGATTGAGGCGGTGGATGCGGCGGCGCTGCATCAGGTGTTGCTCAGTCTGCCGGCGGATCGCAGCGATTTCTTTTTCACCTTCGCCACGGCGGGTGACTTCACGACGCCGACATGTCCGGTGTGTTTGCAAAAGCTCTCGCGGGTGGAGTCGGTGACGCACACGGATCTGCCGGAGGTGCGTGTGTTCAAGGAGACGGGGTTGATCGCCGAGCATGTGCAGGCGCGTCGAGTTATCGTGGCACCGTACACGGAGGTGACCTTTCTGCATGAGGTGAAGGCGGGAGAAGTCCAGATCGCCGGGAATGCGACAGGAGATTTTTTATGTGAAGGGCCGGTGACGTTGATCTCCGGCGGCAACTTGAATGGTACCGTGGCGGCGCGCTCGATCAACGTGGAGGACGGAGGTGAACTGCGCGGGAGCTTCCGCATCCTGCAGGGAGCTCCCCAATCCTTTGTTACGGAGATCCGCCACTGGCAATGGCTGTGTCGCAGTGATCGCGCGAAGCCGGAGTGCCCACGCATCGTCTTTGAACCGCACGGCGATCAGAGAAGCGCCAGGCTCGCCAGCTCGCGGTAGTAGGCGCAGCTCTGCACGAGTTCGTCATGCCGGCCATGCGCGAGGATCTGTCCCTGCCGCATCACGTAGATCACATCGGCACTCACGACGGTGCTGAGCCGATGAGCGATGACGAGGCAGGTGCGGTCCGCGCGGAGTTTTTCCAGGGCTTCCTGAATCGCAGCTTCGGACTTCGTGTCCACGGCGCTGGTGGCTTCATCCAACAGGAGGATGGGGGCATCTTTGAGAAAGGCGCGGGCCATGGCGATACGCTGCCTTTCGCCTCCGCTGAGCATGACACCGCGCTCACCGACCTCGGCATCGAGGCCATCGGAATGACGACGGACAAAGTCCTCCGCGCTGGCATGGCGGAGTGCGGCCCACATCTCGTCATCGGTGGCGGCGGGATCGCCGAGGCGGAGGTTTTCGCGGATCGTTCCGGCAAAGAGAAAGGCGTCCTGCGTGACGTAGGCGAGCGAGTCCCGCAGCGTGACACGGCTGTAATCGGCAATGGGTTGTCCATCGAGACTGATGGTGCCCGACTGCGGTTCGTAAAAGCGGGCGAGGAGCTGGAAGAGGGTGCTTTTGCCCGAGCCCGTGGCACCGACGATGGCCACGGTCTGACGCGGCAGCACGCGCAGGTTCACGCCATGAAGCACCGGCTTGTCGTCATTGTAACCGAAGACCACATCGCGGAACTCGATGTCACCGCGCGCAGCTTGGAGCGGCTTGCCGACATCGAGATCCTCCTGGCCTTCCTGATCGAGAATCTTGAAGACGCGCTCGGCGCTGGCGAGGCCGGTGACGATGGTTTGATTCACTCCATGAAGTCGTGCGATGGGCTCGAAGAAGAAGCCGAGGAGGAAGATGAATTTAAAGAGCTCGCCCGTGGTCATCTCACCCTGGATCGCCCCATATGCGCCGAGGCTGAGCAGCAGTACGAGGCCAAAGCTGCCGAAGAATCCCATGAGCGGACTGTAAACAGCCCACGCGGTCATGAGTCGCTGCTGCGTGCGGCGGAGATCATGGCTGGCGCGGTTGAAGTCATCCTGCTTCGTGTCTTCGGCGGTGTAGCTTTTGATCTGGCGGATGCCGGTGATGGTGTCGTGGAGGAGGGAATTCATCCGGCTGCTGGCTTCGCGGGCCTCACGTGAACGCGGCGCGATCCAGCGTGCGAAGAGCCATCCACCTGCGGCGATGAAGGGCGTGGGCACCATGACGATGAGCGCGAAGGTGACGTTTGTGTAAAACATGACCACCGCGCTGATGATGATCTGGAGGATGGAGGTGAGCCCTTGCTCGATGCCTTCGAGGATGACGCGCTGCGTGGCAGGCACGTCATCGGCCATGCGCGTGAGGATGTCGCCCGTGCTCTGCTTATCAAACCAAGCCAGCGGCAGGTGGGCGATCTTGCGGTGGAGCTGCCCGCGCAGATCGAAGATCATGCGTTGCTCGAAGGTGCTGTTTACCCGCGTGCGGATGTAGAAGAGGACCTCGCGCAGGAAGAACGCCCCCACGGCCAGCGAGCCTGCTTTCCAGATGCCGGGCACGTCTTTGCGCGGGATGAGGTCATCCACAAACCACTGCACCACACCGGGAAACACGACGATCAATGACGTACCCAGCACGGCGAGCACGAACTGGATCAGCGCCATCCGCCAGTGCGCGCGGGCGAACTGAAGCAGGCGGCTGCCAGTAGCGCGGAGAGAAACGGGTTTGGATGACATGGGCAGCTTCAGACGCAGTTCGCCCTGCGCCATTCGGAGAACTTCATGCCTATCGCGCCTGATAGACGACGGTGTCCATCGCCTCCTCAAGCGCCAGACCTTTGAGGAAAGGTTCGAGCTGCGGATTTGCAGCGGCCCGTGCGACTTGCGGAAGCTGGATCAGGCCAGCGAAGTCATGATGCTCGATGGCCTGGCGCACCTTGGCATCGCCGCCGAGAGCGATGATGTCGGGATGATTGAGCGCATTGGCTTCCGTCTGCCCACGCATGGCGAGTTGCTGCCAGACGCGGCCATCCGGCCAGAGGATGAGCAGACGTGCGAGATTGGCGCGGGCACGCATGTCATAAGGGTCAAGCTTTTCGACGAGACTGCCGACGGAGGTGCGGTCGATCTTCTGCGCCATCTCTTCGATCCATGCACCGAGCTGGCTTTTCGTGCCCTTGCCCGCCAGCTCGATCTCGGCGTTCTCCATGCCATACACGCTGCCGAGCAGACGCATGACCATGGCTCCAAGCCAAACGAGTACACCCGAGGGCAGCAGGCTCAGCAGGCCCGCCT
>JBILPY010000485.1:0-3892 GCA_044373575.1 Prosthecobacter sp.
GCAAGACCGAACGAGGCGGCGGATTGTTCTCCGCCATTGAGTATGAACAGGCCGTCGTAGCCAAGACCACTGGCATCCTCAAACTGCGTGACGTCATCCCATGGGAGAGCTTCCGCCCGCTGCTCGAAGAGCTCACCGGCTAGGAGATGGCGCGGTCGATGAACAGTGATGCGAAGGAACGCCGACAATGTTCCAGCAATGATGCGTTGCCTTGCACGTTCAGATAAGTTTTCTGCTACCCCGCGAAGCTGGCATCGGGGAGGTCTTCCGCCTTGGCGCTGCTGCGCACGGCGACATCGAGCGGCAGCGTCTGCCCACCGCTGAGTTTCGCATACGCGGCGATCATCTCGTCTTGCAAATCCTTTGGCATGGCTGTGGCGAGGATGGCGTGGCGCACCTCGCTACCGCGCTGCTGGAGTTTGTCCATGTCGGCTGTATTCAGGCCGCCGAGGATCTGTTTGATGCGAGCATCCAGATCGGTGCTGCTCAGAAAATGACGATAGCCGTCTGCCGTGACGGCAAAGCCATTCGGCACCTTCACTCCTTGGGAACTCAACTCATGGAACATCTCACCGAGCGAGGCGTTCTTGCCGCCCACAAGCGGTATGTCGTCGATGGAAATGTCAGCAAACCAGCGGATGAATCGATGGGAAGTATTCATAATACAGAATTCCGCGCCTAGGTTCACATGCTCGGCCTGCCTTGGTGAAAGCAAGGCTGATCGTGTGGCCGGTGAGATTTAGGCGGGGTCATAACAGAGGCGGAGTTACCACGAAGACAGGCTTGTGCGCGCGGGCGATCACGGCCTGCACAGTTGAACCAAGCAAGGCAACGCCTGTGCGGGAATGGCCTTTTGTGCCCATACAGATGACCTCGGCACCGCAGCGATCCGCAGCGTCACAAATGGCGGCGGCGAAATCATAATGTGTCAGCACTTCAGATGTTATGGTAACACCTGGAACTGTCATCAGCGTCGCATGTAGCGCTTTCAACTTCACCTGAGCCTCTTCCCTGGCCTTGGTTGTGGCGATACTGTGGTCAAAGAACACTTCGGAAGCGATGACGGGATTGATGCCACTCGTTGGCTCATGACAGACATGCACCAGATGGATGCTGCCGCCAGAAGGCAGCAGGCTGTGAGCGTGGCGGATGGCCTCGGTGCAGACAGGGGTGAAATTCGTCGCCAGCAGGACGCGACGGATCGTGGGGACGCGTGTGTCGGGCGTGCTCAGGGCGGACGGCACGCAGAGCACATTGGTCGAGGCATGAGCCAGTACATTGCGGGAGAAAGAAGGAGCCTTCAGTCGCTGCCAGCCATGGCGCTGATGCGTGCCGACTACGAGCAGAGAGGATCTTTGTTCGTCCGCAGTGTGCAAAAACTCTGTGGCGGGCAGGCCGGCAACACTGCGTACATGCACCTTGAATGGCATGTTCCCGAGTCGGGAATGCAGGTGTTCCCAAACATCACGCTGATGAATGAGTTCCTGTTCTTTGGAGACAAATGAAACTTCAGATGGGCAGATATAAGTCGCCTCGACCTCGATCTGGCCGATGGTAATTAACGGTTGAATAGCAGCGATGGCAGCATCTGAGGAGACTGTGAAATCCACACTACAAAGCAGGCGCAGCGAGGTTTCACCACTCAGCCAGGATTGCAGCAACTCGGGCTGTCTGACAACCAACGTGGGAACTGAAGCGCTTTCGGCCACACGTTCCGCCACACTGCCAATCAACCAGCGATCAGCCATGCCTTTGCCAACCGATCCGAGGACGATCATCTTTGTGGGCTGTTCTGAGGCGGCATCGACAATCTCGAAACTGGCGCTGCCATGTCGGAAATCTTCGGCCACGTCGAGGCCTGTGGCGCGATGTCGCTCCGCCTCTCCCTTGAGATGATCACGGGCCGCTTTGTCATCTGGCACGACGACCGGAAGATCACCCATGACAACCCAGTCCTGCGCACAATGAACAAGTCGCAGGGAAAGATGCAGTTTCTTCGCCAGGGCGGCGGCAACGTCGGCGGCAGCCATGGCGGGTTTGGAAAAATCAGTGGCACAGAGGATTTGCATGGTGGTAGTGGCTTGAGGTTGAAGGTGATATCAGATTGCTGTGCTCAAACGCCTGAAGGGAAAGTCTCCGGCACCTCGCCCTTTTCCCAGGCTGATGTGCGTTCGATTGGCTCCACGGCACGCGTTTCATCGATGTGGATGACGGCATCAAACTGATCCGAAAGACGGGCGTGAAAGTAGTGGCTAAGGCGCTCGGTCTCCGGCCTGTAAATCACGCCGATGGCGCGCTCCAGAAACGGTTTTCGGAGAAGATTCTTGAGGTTGCCTTCCTCCTTCAGAAGTAACAGGAAGCGTTTCAACCCGATATCGTGAAACATCGACTCAAAACTGCCATGCAGGGCAGGACGAACACGTTTCCTTTCCGCCGCGCCGCCCCAGTCTGAACTCGCAGTCACGGTGCCGTGATAGGTGGTGAACCCCACCAGCACGGACTCGTCAGGGAATTGCTGACGCATGAGCTGGCCGACATTCCACTCACCTTTGTGGCCCATGACGGTGGCGCGCGCGTCTCCAAGATGTGAGTTGTGCTCCCACACGACAATCTTTGGTGGTTTACGCTGGCGGGTCAGATGGCGCTCCAGTTCGATGAGTGTCTCCACCATGTGGCTGTCGCGCAGATTCCATGAGGAGACATCGCTGCGATACATGGTGCGGTAATACTGCTCGGCATTTTTCACGAGCCGTGCGTTCTGCTCAGCCACAAAGAAATCGTCGGCTGCGACGCGGCCATCGAGACGTGCCAGTTCGGAGGCGCGTGAGCAGATTTCGACAAACTGACTGACAACGGCGTCTTCACAGGAGTAACCGTGGCCCATGGCGGTTTCGAAACCGTACTTTTGAGTGTCGCCGCCGAAACCGTCGAAGCATGCATAGCGTTCTCGTGCGCGCCTGGCAGCAGCGGGATCGACTTTGTCGAGGTAGCTCAGCACCGCATCCATGGATGAATTCATGCTGTAGAGATCAAGGCCGTAGAAGCCTGCTTTAGAGTCGGAATCAGGCTGATCGTCGTTGTGCGCCCGCAGCCAGCCCACAAAATCCAGCACATCCGCATTCCGCCACATCCACGCAGGGAAACGTTTGAATCCGCCGAGGGAATCGATGGCGTTCATGTCGTCGCCCACGCCGCGCACAAAGCGGTTGATGCGGTTCGCATCGGGGAAGTCGGCTTCGACCGCCACGGCGGTGAAGTCTTTTTCGGTGATCAGCCGCTTGGTGATCTGAGCTCGTTCGCGGTAGAATTCATGCGTTCCGTGAGAGGCTTCTCCGAGCAGCACAAAGCGTGCGTCACCGATGAGGTCGAGCAAAGGATCGTAGTCGGAGATTTCGCCATCACGCAGAAGGTAGGCGGACTTCTTCAACAGTGATTTGGGCGATGTATGGGAGGCGGCATACATAGTCATCATGCATTGGCTGGTGCGCTGTGGCGCTTGGTGTCACCGCGCTTGATGCGGGCATAGTCTTCAATTCGGCGGCGTGCGGCAGCGAAGGCATCACGGATGCAGACATAGAGATCCTTGTGGTCGGGATGAGTTTCGAGATGTTTTTCCCACTGCTCAGTTTCAGCCTGTGCCAGCGTGCTGTGCAGGGAGGGTTCATGATTGATCACGATGCTTGAGCCTGGCACGTCGATCACAATGTTGACATGAAAACCCCGGCCGTGCTGGTGATGGCGGTGGGGCGCCTCAACCACGACGTGGACACTCGTGATGCGGCCAAAGTAGCGCTCCAGATCTGCGGCTTCTTCCTGAATGCGGGATTCAGCCGCAGGAGATGGCGGCATGTGACGGAAGGTGATTTGAACGGGTGTCAGGGTCATGTTTGTG
>JBILPY010000486.1:0-3884 GCA_044373575.1 Prosthecobacter sp.
CCGCATGTCGCGCATATCGCTCCGCCACCTTCGACGACTCCGCGCCCACGCTAATCACCACCACACCGCGCTCCTTCCCAAGTCGGCACGCCGCCGCTGCCAACTGCTCACGCTCCTCGCTATCCATTCGGAGCGTCTCCGACACCATCGCCATCACGATACCATTCGAGCCGCAGTCGTAGAGCCAAGCGATCTCGCGTTCGAGTGTTTCGAGATCAAGCGTCTCATCCTCCAGCCAGGGAGTCTGAAAAACCGGCAGGACGCCGCAGAGTTCATGTTTCTTCGTCATAGTTCAAAAATCACCAGAGCAGCTTTCCGCCATCCAGGACCAAAACGCTGCCCGTCATGTAGCTGCTCGCCTCGCTGGCGAGGTAGAGCGCCAAGGGGCCTATTTCCTCCGGTCGGCCCCAGCGGCCCAGCGGGATGCTGTCGGCGACCTCGCCTTCGAACTCCGGCTTCTCACCGATCCAGCGGCGGTTCGCGTCTGTCAAAAACGGACCCGGTGCGATGGCGTTCACTGTGATGCCATGCACGGCCCAATCGGCGGCGACCGCCTTGGTGAACATTGTCAGCGCGCCTTTGGAGGTCTCGTAGCTGCGGCCGCGCATCGCTTTGCCGGGCCAAAGGGCGTTGATGGAGGAGATGTTGATGATGCGGCCCCATTTTCGCGGGATCATCGCGCCACCGAGTCGCTTCGCGAGGATGAAGGCCTGTGTGAGGTTCAGGTCGATGATCCGCTGCCAGTCTTCGAGCGCCAAGTCCTCTGTCGGTGTGTTGATGCGACGACCGCCGACGTTGTTAATGAGGATGTCGATGGGCGCGTGATCACGCAGCAGGACATCACACAGCCGCTCGGCTTCCTCGGGTTTCGAGAGATCGGCTTGGATCGAGGTTGCGTGTAAATCCTCGCTGCACAAGTCCTCGCAGGCTTTGTGCAGATGGTCGGCATTTGATCCGGCAATGATGACTTGAGCACCGGCTTCACCGAGAGCTCGAGCCATCTCCAAACCCAGCCCACGCGAGCCGCCAGTGATTAAGGCACGACGTCCGGTGAGATTGAAGCGATCAAGAACGGACATGAGTCACTTGGCTTTGAGTTCAGCCAGCACGCGATAACCATGCTCATTCAGCAGCGCAATGGCACCACGGTCGCCGGAATCGCGGGCGGCATCAGCATAGGAGTTCAGGGCGTTGTAGATGGACTCGACGGCAGCAATCAAAGACTCGGCGCGGGTGGCTGAGTCATGGGCTTTGTAGAGGCTTTCGATGCAACTGATGAAGTGGAAGGTGAACTCCAGCTTCTTCGCGTGATACAGCGTGAGGCTTCGACTGCCTTCGCGAGCACGCGTGTTGGCGCGATACATCTCGTTCATGGCATTCAAGTAGTGCGTCTTCACCTGCGTGAGCCATTCGGGCAGCGTTTCTTTGGAGTTCAGATGCCGCGTGAGCATATCAGGCGCGGGGATGCCGAGTCTGGGATCATGCTTCGCGATGAGTTCGTTCGCTTTGGCGATCTCCTGAAAGCCAAGCCACATGCGCTCGGCCACGCCTTCACCACACATGGGCGTGACGAGATTGCTCAGTGATTTTTTATCGGTGAACTCCAGATGCGGCAGCACCGAACCCTGGGCAGGTTTGGCCTCGACGATCTCGAAGCCGAGCTTTGCAGCCTTTTCACGAAGTCGTGCCGTGATGGCCGCCACCTCGGGATTCCCAAAGGTTTTGGCACCGCCGAAAGCTTTGCGGCCTGCGGTATCGCCATCGACTCGAATCGGTTCAAATGGCTTGATCGTGCTCGGGATGGCGATGGCCGCGTAGTTGAGTTTTTTGAGCTGTTCGAGACGCTGATCGAGCTCGTCATCAGTCCATGACTCCTGCCCCATTGCGTTGCCGGTGTAGCCATTCCAAACGCGCGAACCACTGACGGGACGAGAAACAATTTCAAGGCTTTGCGTCTTCGCATCTGCGGTCGCTAGAGCCGCACCCGATGCGCCGCTGGCGATGCAGAAGAGGTTCTCGCGAGTGCGCACAAACAGACGGCCATCAGCGATGCTCGGTGTGGCGATGATCTCTTCGCCGATGTCGTTTTTGCCGAGCACCTTCAATTCAGGGCCGTCTTCGAGCACGACGATGAATCCGTTCTTGCCTGGGACATAGACTTTGCCATCCGCAGCGACCGCTGAGGCGAAGTAGTCGCCGAAGTTGCCGAGGCGTGTGCGATCCCACAGCATCTTGCCATCCTTCGCGTCGTAGCAGCTCGACATGCCGCCGCTTTTCACGAGATAGAGGCGGCCGTTGTAGAGTAGAGGCGAAGAAAGGTTCGAGGGCGTCTTGGGGTCGATGCTCCAAAGCAGATGCGTCTTCGTCACATCGCCACTGCCGCTGCCTTTGATCGCCTGGATGATGTTTCCACCAGCGGCCATGTTGTCGGGCGATTGGAAAGCTGTGTCGATCTCCTCGGGCCCGATCATCTTGTCGCCGTTCTTGTCGGAGGCATCGAAGCGCTCGTGGAATTCCTTCGGCGTCTCATCGCGGGAGAGGATTTTGTCTTGGTTCGTGTCCAGCCACTCCAGCAGCGCGTGCTTTAGCGTGCGGGTGCTGTCGCCATAGCTTTGCACGGCGATGTAGATGATGTCGTCCTGCACGACGGGCGTGACCATGATGGTGCGGAGCAGTGTGTTGCAGGTCCACTTTTCTGCGCCGGTGGCGGGATCGTAGCCCTTCATCTTGCCACTGCCGGCCACGACGATGTCACCTTTGCAGATCACGGGCACCGCGTAGCCCGCGAGCATGTCTTTGCGCAGGGTCTTCCACTTCTCTTTGCCTGTCTTCGCATCCACGGCGACGAGGAAAGGCGCAAGGTCGTCGTCCTGACAAAATATGACCATGCCGTCATGCACGATGGGCGAGGTAGCCGCACCCCAGTCCATGAGATAAGCCGGACGCGGCATGGAGTAGCGCCAGGCTTCCTTGCCAGTGGCAGCATCAAACGCCAGCAGACCGATGGTGCTGAAGTGGACATAAACGCGCTCGCCATCTGTGGCGGGTGTGGAGGACGCGTGACTGTTCGGCGGGGTGATGCGTGGCAGCGTACCGGTTTCAAACTCCGTGCGCCACTTCACCGTGCCCGTGGCAGCGTCGAGAGCATGCACCGCTGCCTTCATGTCACCCGCCATGCCGGTGGCAAAGACGACTCCGTTCTTCACAATGGCAGAGCCCACGCCATCGCCTAGCCGTGCTTTCCACGCGACGTTCTTTTCAGCCGAGAACTCCAGGGGAAGGTTCTTCGAGGAGGAAATACCGCTCGCATTGACGCCCCGGAACTGCGGCCAGTCCTCGGCATGAAGTAGCATTGAAAAGAAAAGGGGAGCTAAGATTTGCTTCATGCAGTGATGGCTTGGGATGATGACTTAACTCTCGTAGCAGGATTCGGGGGGAAATGTGGTGAAGACATCACCTGAAGGGAGTGCCAGCAGGCCGTTAGGATAGTAGTCGAAAGAGATGGCTAGAGGTCTGTGCGCTGTTTGTATCGCCTCCCTTGCGGCCTTTAGGGCAAGAATTGGTGGCACGGTTTCATCATTGGGCACGATGGCGATCCAAGGAATTTGATCCACATAACGATAGCCTTTGAAATCTGCATCTATACCTGTGGTCTCGGTGAATGAACCATGCTTGCCAAGCACAGCACCAAGGTGATCGAAGAGAAGGTCATACTCTTCATCTGGAATGATGCCATGCTTGTCATCACCATGATCATTGCAGAACTTGCTGCCGATCTGCTCGATTTCAGAAAGAGTGGAAAGTCGATATTGAACAGGCGGCATCTCGAGTGTCGTAGTTTCAACCAAACAGCTCCGTGAGAGGCTTGCCCTCATCGAGGAGGT
>JBILPY010000779.1:0-3879 GCA_044373575.1 Prosthecobacter sp.
CTTCGATTGGCAATGGAGATGGATCGGGCAATCGTGGTTCTCTATAGTGCCACGCTGTTCCACTTCACTAGGGCTGGTTCTACTTACGGTTTTTGGCATCGTGCTCCTCATGGAATGAATTGGAAGTCTGGTTGTCACAACTTGTCATAACATAAACCTGCATTCCTCTCAAAGAATGGTGAGGGTGCCCAGAGGTGCAGCAGTGCTCGTTGCGCAACAAGGTGCTTTGTGTGGAAGCTAATGGTGATGACATGCACCCACGGGTTGACACGCTAATCATGGCGATGAACGCAACCCCAAATCCCACTGAAACCCCTGCTGCCGCTAACTCTTCAATTCAAAACGGACCGGTCCTCTGGACTGTTCGGGATGTGGCAGACTATGCACGCTGTAGCACTCGACATGTCAGCAATCTACGAAACCAAGGTCTGCCTTTCCGCAAGGCTGGTCGCTTGGTCAGGTTTATTCCTGAGGCCGTGAAGCGTTGGTTTGAGGATTGATCCCGTCAGAGAGCCCTCAACTCTGCTTCAATCCACGCATTCAGATCGAAGCCTGAGGTCTGGCTCTGGCGGGCTAACTCCTTGCCGTCCATACCTCGCCCGTGGTGGCGTGGGCTGTGATGATGGCAAATGAGTCGGGCAGGTCGGCCAGCGGTAAGCCGAGTTTGAAGCGCGTGTCGAAATAGACCGGGGTCATAGAATCAACGTCAGATCACAAGGTTGGCTCACGATTCCACCGAATCAACTAAAGCGTCCATTCGCTCCTCGACCTCGGCGGCGAGGGCATCAAGCAGGTCATGCTGTTCCTCATGCGTGAGTGTCTCCAGGACGTGATCAAGAACGGTCGTGGTAGAGCGTAAGAACTCGCGGGCGTTTCGTTGCATGGGCAGATTCTAACCATGTTGCCACATGGGGTGGGACATTTATGGGGGTAGCGGGAAAAAAATCGCGGCTGAGATGATTCTCCAAATCAATGCTTCCAGCTCGTCATTCCTCTTTCTAGGATCCTGAGCAAGCATCCCCTTGATGGCCCCGTGAAGATCGTCAAAAGGCTTGCCAATCCATGCGGCCGCCCCGAGTTCGATCATCTCATCTCCGAGTTCTGAGTCGGGGCCGAAGTGCGCGCTCATGGAAAGCACTGGCGCAGCGTGGTTCCTCGGGTGCTCCTTGATTTGACGGAGAAGTTCCCTGCCCACGTCGGCGCGGGGTGGTTTGCCGGAACGAGCAGGTATCCGCTCTCATTATGAGACTACAGGCGAGCCGCTTCGCAGCGTGGCGGAGCGGTTCGACGTGCCGTTCTCCACCCTCGGCAAGCGGGCGGTTCGGGAAAAATGGCAGCGTTCGGTGCCACCAAACGGGAACAACGATGGGAACAAGACTGCTGTGTTCCCTGAAATCGGGAACAAGATCGGGAACAAGCATGGGAACAGACCCGGCTTGTTCCCAAAAAACGGGAACAAGGATGGGAACAAGACTGCTGTGTTCCCTGAAATCGGGAACAAGATCGGGAACAAGCATAGGAACAGTGAGGTCTTGTTCCCAAAAAACGGGAACAGCGATGGGAACAAGACTGCCGTGTTCCCTGAAATCAGGAACAAGATCGGGAACAGCGAAGCTCTGTTCCCATCAAACAACCCTCTTGCTGCCAAAAATGGCAGCGCTGGGAATGATCCTGCTGCCAAAAGTGGCAGCAAGAATGGTAGCAACACTGAGCTTGCTGCCAAAAATGGCAGCGCCTGGAACGATCCTGCTGCCAAAAGTGGCAGCAAGAATGGCAGCAACACTGAGCTTGCTGCCAAAAATGGCAGCGCCTGGAACGATCCTGCTGCCAAAAGTGGCAGCAAGAATGGCAGCAGCTTCGACATCCCCGCTGACATCAACGAATGGGACAGTCTCACTGACCAGCGATTCGCGCTCATTACGAGCAGACGCGTGAGGCGCTTCGTGCTGTGGCGGAGCGGTTCGCCGTGTACATCTCCACGTTTTTCAAGAAAGCGGCACGCGACAAATGGAAGCAAACCGGCGACGTTGCTTCCTTTGGAGTGGAAGCAAATGGAAGCAAGCCACTCTCTGCTTCCATTCCGGTTGGAAGCAGACAGGAAGCAAATGGAAGCAAAACAGTGGCTGCTTCCATTTTGAGTGGAAGCAAAATTGAGGCGAATGGAAGTAAGTACCCAGTTGCTTCCATTCTTGCTTCCGCTGTTGGCAGCAACTTCCACACCCCCGCCGACATCAATGAATGGGACCGACTCACTGCCGCGGTTCTATTTAAAGCAGTTCCACTGGGCGGTGCATCATCTCTTTCAGCCCACCAAAGGCGAGGACAAGGAGCAGGGCAAACGCCCCTGGTGCAAGGCCTGACGCGATCACAAGGCCGCCGATGTGACGTTCGGCGATCTGAACAAAGTGCTGGGGCTGCACACCGACAACAACCTCGGCGTCGTGCTGCACGGGCACAACATCGAGTCACCCATCAAGACCCAGCAGAACCGCTACAGCTTTGTCACCGAACGCGCACACCATCAGGACTTCGTCCATGTGCTTTTCAAGCGCCCTTCACCCACTCCGGCAACTGCCACCCCCCCCTCTGGCGATGGGCACCTTGGGCAGGATGGGCACCTTCTCCCTAGCCCGTCAGTTCGGGACCTAATTAATTAAAATCAAAATCAAAAATCGAAAATAATAAATACGGTGGAGAGTAAAACACCTGGGGAAAAGGTGCCCAAGGTGCCCATCCTGCCCAAAACGGAGTTGCTCACCGACCGGACGAGGTTTGCGGAGATCGCCGTCTTCATCCGATCACTCCTCGGCTCCAACTTCCGCCCTCCATGGCGAGTTTTTCCACACCGTGGACTTCCCCACCATGATCCGCCGCTTCGACTTGATGCAGGCTGACATCCTTGCCGCCCTCCCCGCTGAGTTGAAATCAGCCGTCCGAACCGGTTTTCTAGATCAAACCGAAACCAAAATCTCGGACGTTTCGGACGGGTTCAAAGTACCTTACGCGTACGCGCGCGAGAAAACTAAAACGGAAAGTTTTGAAAACGAAAAACATCATGAGGCTCCGCTAGTGGACCGGTGCGGACCGGTATCCGTCCGAAACGTCCGAGCTTGTCCGAACCCGATTGAGCGGCTGATAAGCGATGCGCGTGACTTCCCCGTCATCGCCGCCGCGATCCGCGAATCCCGCTACGTCGTGCTTGATCTGGAAACCTACGGCCCGCGCAAAGGCGACGGTCTCGATCCATGGGCGGGCGACATCCGACTGCTCTCCCTCCGCGTGGACGGCCAGGAACCCTGGATCTTGGATCTGCGCGCCATCGGCTACGACCTCGGTGAGCTGAAGACGGCGCTCGAAGCGGTGGAGATCATCGCCCACAACGCCAAGTTCGATCTGCTCTGGCTTCGCGTGAAGTGCGGGCTGCGTGCCACGCGCGTGTTCTGCACCTTGGTGGCGGCTCGTTTGCTCGTCGCAGGCACCAAACCTGGCAACGACCTCGACGGCTGGCTGAGCTATTTCAGCGTGGTTTTTAAAGGCCGTCTGCGTGACACTGGCTGCCCTCGAAGTGGATTCTGCCACACTCACCTTAGCGTCAGCCACAGACGCGCCAGAGGGCTGTTTGCGGACCAATGCGGGCGGTCTCACTTACCCTCGTGCAGCATGCTCAGCGCCTCATCAATCGCCCGCTGGTTCACCGCTTGAATGTCGGCTGCCCCCAAGGAACAGGTGCCGCTCAAGGTGTGTGCCAAGCGCCGTAAGTCCCCAAAACGGCGCTGACTGCGAACTCGGGAAACTCGGGAAACTCGTGCGCGGGACGAGAAAGAAAAGCGCCGCGCGCGAACTCGGGAAACTCGTCCCACCTCCTTTAGGGGGGACGAG
>JBILPY010000488.1:0-3876 GCA_044373575.1 Prosthecobacter sp.
GCCTTGGCAGCGCCGGTGCCGGAAGGAATGATGTTGATGGCGGCGCTGCGGCCACCTTTCCAATCCTTCTTGGATGGACCGTCCACGGTCTTCTGCGTGGCGGTGTAGCTGTGGATGGTGGTCATGAGACCTTCGGCGACGCCGAAACCTTCCTTCAGGAGGACGTGAACGACTGGGGCGAGGCAGTTCGTGGTGCAGGAGGCGTTGGAGACGACGTGGTGATTGGCCGCGTCATACTTCTCATGGTTCACGCCCATGACGATGGTGATGTCTTCGTCTTTGCCTGGGGCGGAGATGATGACTTTTTTGGCGCCGGCGTCGATGTGACCCTGGGCTTTGCTGCGCTCGGTGAAGAGACCGGTGGACTCGATGACGATATCGACGCCGAGGGCCTTCCATGGGAGGGCGGAGGGGCCTTCGCGGACGGCGAGGCACTTAATTTCATGACCATCGACGACGAGGATGTCGTCTTCTGCCACGTCGGGGCTGCTCTTCTTGGAATAGACTTCTTCCCTGGCCTTGCCCTGGGTGGAGTCGTATTTGACGAGGTAGGCGAGGTTGTCAGCAGGCACGAGGTCGTTCACGGCGACGACTTCGATCTCTTTGCCGAGGAGGCCTTGATCACAGATTGCGCGAAACACGAGGCGGCCGATGCGCCCGAAACCATTGATGCCGATTTTGACCATTGTATTTGTGTGGGGATTGAGGAGGATTTTACCCGACACAGCAGTTTCCGCGCCGGGGTGCGATGCATAATCGCCGGGGAGGGGGTGTCAACCCAGGTTTCAGGGGCGGCATGTCACTTCAGCTCGGAGAAGCCGCAAAAAACGCTGGAGTCCTCCGGTGGGCGGACGGGGAGAGGCTCGGGGCTGTCGAGGTGCTCCTGGCAGATGGAGAAGAAATCCTCCTCAGCGGTGACCCGGCGGATGCGGTGCTCGAAGCGGCCTTCGTCAATGCCCGTGGTGATGAAGATCATGTAGCGCTTCATCTTCTGCACCTGCTTGTCCGTCTCGTATCTCGGGTGGAAGGCGGCGGTGTGCTCGTAAAGAAGATGGATGTACTCCAGCATGTCCCGTCTGGAGGGCTGATGAGCCTCGGCACCATCCCAATGCGCTCGGATCTGGGCAAAGAGCCAGGGATGCCGGATGGCGCCGCGCCCGATCATGAGCCCGGCGGCCTGGGTATGGCGGAGATAGGCGAGACCGGTGGGAACATCGACGACGTTCCCATTGGCGATCACCGGACAAGGCATGGCCTGCACAGCGGTGGCGACACACTCGGGGTGAACGGGCGTCTTGTAGGCATCACGCACGGTGCGGCCGTGGATGGTGAGCATCTGGATGTCGTGCTTCAAAAAGACGTCCAGCAGGCGCGGGAACTCAGTCTTGTCAGTGAAGCCGACGCGGCATTTCACGGTGAAGCGCCCCTGGATCGTGCCACGGAGAGCGCGGAGGATTTCATCGACACGCTCCGGCTGGCGCAGCAGGCCACCACCGGCGTCCTTGCGGCAGACGATGGGAGCTGGGCAGCCAAGATTGAGATCGATCCCGGCGACGGGGTATTTTTCGAGTTGCTGTGCTGTGCGAACAAGCGCCGGGATTTCCTGCCCGATCATCTGGGCAATCACCGGGCGGCCTGTGTCATGCTCGGTGATGGATTTCAGGATGGTGGCGTCCAGCTTCGAGTCGGTGGTGACGCGAAAGTACTCGGTGACATAAAGATCGGGGCCTCCATACCGCGCCATGAGCCGCATGAAGGGCAGGTCGGTAACGTCCTGCATGGGTGCCAGGACGAGAGCAGGGCGATGGGCTGGGAGCAGGTCTCTCATGGGTTCTGCGTCACGCTGCCGAGGGGAGCACTATGGCTTCGCCTTGAACACGGGGGCCAGGATTTCAAGCAAGGTCGTGCGGGCGATGTAGAAGAGGTCGGCATCGCCCTGAAGCTGGCCGTAGTAGAGGGCGGAGTTCATGTTGTCCGACTGCGTCGGGGTGAAGCTGAGGACGAGGTCGCGAGTGGGGCCGGTGTTGGTGCCGGGTTCACCGAGAGTCACGATGACGCGCAGTGCGGGATTTTGCAGGGCACTGATGGCGGTGGTGGTATCGCCGACCCAGTCCTGGACGTTCAGTTTGGCGAGCGAGCCTGCGAGTTTGTCAGCCTTCACGCGATCGATCATGGGCGTGATGTCCTGACCTGCGCGGTTGCCGGTCCACTGCGCGGTGGTGGGGTCGTATTTCAAAACGGTCGGCGGCGCGGTGCCCGCAGCGAGGCTGATCTGACGGAGGGCGAACTGGGTGAAGCGCAGCACGCCGAGGCCTTTCCATTTGATGGGCTCCTGAGGGATGTTCGGCAGGATGCTGGCATCGACACGATACACGGAAGGCTCGTGATCGTATTTGGCGAAGAATTCAGTGCTCTCGGCATTAGCACCAAAGTGGAGCTTCATGGGCTTTGCCCCGGCCTCGATCCAGGAGACTGTGAGGAAGGGGGTGTCGAGGCCATAAGGCATGAGATTGGAGGCGGAGTCGGCGGTGAATTCGAGGACTTGGAAGTTGTTCAGCGCATCAAAGAAACGTGAGATGCGGTCACCATTGGCCGGAGCCAGACGGGTACCACGCGTAGTGAACCAGGAGTCGTTCTTCACCTCCAGATGAATCGCGGGATGGAGGGCGCTGGTGATGTCGATGGCACTGACGGATTCCTTGTCGATGCGCGCGAGCATGCGATCCCGCAGTTGATTCGGCTCCCCCCAGAGCAGGGAGAGTGACTGGGAGACGATGGTATAGACGGGCTTGCGGTAACTGGCACGTGCCGTGGTCTGGGTGGCGTCAGGTTTTGCAGGCTTGGTGATCGTGAGATCAAAGGCTTTCGCCAGTCCTTTGATGGTGATGCTGACCTTCATTTCCTCGGCTGCGAGCGCTGTGGTCGCAGGCGCGGAGTCGGCCTTGGCGGCGCCATTCGCTGGCTCGGCGGCTTCTTTGATGGTGAGATTCAGCAGGGTGGAGAGCAGCTCGCCGATGCGCTCTTTGCTGCCACGCGTGCTGAGGGGTTTCACGAGCATCCAGGGAGCCTTTTCATCCGTGCGGGAAAGCTCGATCTGGCCACCTGCCTGGACGAGTTTGAGATTCATGATGGCGGTGGCCGGGGCGCGCAGGAGCTTCGGATCACGCCAGTCGCCAGGAGTGGCTTTCAGCAGCTCGGGCAGTGAGGTCTTGGTGACATAGTAGGAGGCTTCGGTCTCCTCTTTGACCGGCGCGAGACCGAGGTAATGGCTGCCCTCGATGGGCGAAACCGCTCCAAGGCCGAGATCAAGAACGAGTTCGCTGCCTGCGCTGAGACGGACGGTGTGATGAGGCTTTTCGAGCTGCGTTTTAGTCCATGCGGCATCATCCTCGAACTCCTCACGATGGACACGGTTGATCCAGCCGATGGCGAGCAGTTCGTTCACAAACTTCTCCACACGCTCAGGATCGGCGAGGTCATTGAAAGGCCGCCGCACCCACCACTGCCCGCCATCCCACTGGAGGCTGACACCATCCCCGCCACTGGAGTCGAGCTCGATCTGCGTGATCTTCTTCGGATCAAACCGAACCGGTCCCTTTTTCATCTCGACCAACTCACGCGTGGATGGCAGGTATTTCTCAATGCCCACGATGACCGCCCCGAGGACAGCGGCGAGGAACAGGAGAAAGAGGGTGGTACGAAGGCGCATGCTGGAAAAATAAAAACGGATGATAACTCACGCTGCTCGGCGTGTGGCCCAGACCATGAGGCCAAAGCAGAGCACGATGGCTGGCATGACGACGGTGGTGCCCCAGAAGATGATCTCGCTCTGGCGGCGCGTGAGCTGGATGCGGTAGTTGTGCTTGGCCTTCGGAG
>JBILPY010000490.1:0-3875 GCA_044373575.1 Prosthecobacter sp.
TGGGATGCTTTTTCATCCGCGAAGACTCTCGATGTGCGAAATGCGAACTGGTCGCTCAATCTCGATGAAGCCACGCAGAAGATCTCGGTGGTGGCGACGGTGAAGGCAGAGGCTCTTTTAAAACTGGAGTTGGAGCCCTCGAAACCGCTGGTGGTCTTCGGCAAAGATGGCGTGTCGCGCAAAGGTGCGGCGGAGAGTGCGGCCAGCCATTACCTGACCTTCCCTCGGCTGAAGGCAAACGGCAGTGTCCGAGTCGGTGCGGTGGAGCATCGGGTGCATGGCGAGGCGTGGATGGATCATGAGTTCAGTAGCTCGCAGCTCGATGAAGGTCAGTCGGGCTGGGACTGGGCCGCCATTCAGCTCAAGGATGGTCGCGAGGTGATGGTGTACCGGATGCGGCGCACGGATGGCACGACGGATCCGGCTTCGTCGCTGACTTGGATCGCCAAGGACGGCGCATTGAAGAAAGCCGACTTCACCTGGAGGGCGCTCGCGACGTGGAAGAGCCCGCACAGCGGTGCGGAGTATCCGAACCGCTTGCGTATCGAGAGCGACGGCAGCGTCTTTGAGCTGAGGCCTCTGATGCAGGATCAGGAACAAGGCGGTTCCATCACCGGTCTGCCGTATTGGGAAGGAGCGTGCGATGTGCTCGATGCACGCGGTGAGGTGATTGGCCGAGCATTCCTGGAACTGGCAGGCTATGCCGGAGATCTGCGAAAGTATCTCGGCGGGAATTAAGCTTGCTCGCCAAGCTCAGCATCGTGGAGCGGGTGATCAGAATCGAACTGACGTATCATGCTTGGGAAGCACGTGTTCTACCATTGAACTACACCCGCGTGGTTATCCGTGTTCCGATTCTTGGCGCGGGCAGTAGGGATGTCAATCCTGCGGCACGTTTACTTCCGGCTGCCGGGCATTTCGGTGCTGGCGCCTGCGCCGAGGATTTCATCATCGACAATGTCATAACCGACGACCTCCACCTCGCCCCGGCGGATCTTTTTCTGAGCCATGGCGATGGAGATCCAGCGGAACTCCTCATTGTTGTCGAGCAGCACCTTGATGACCATGGTCAGCGGAACGGCGAGGAACATGCCGAGCGGTCCCCAGAGCCAGCCCCAGAAGATGACCGAAAGGACGACGACGAGAGCCGAGATACCGAAGCGGTTCCCGAGGAGTTGCGGCTGCACAAAGTTATCCAGGCTGAAGTTCACGAGCCCATAGCCAAGCGCCACGCCGATGGCTGCTCCTGAGCCATGCTGTACGAGTGCCTCGACGATGGCGGGGATGCTGGCGGCGCTCGATCCTACGGCAGGAATGTAATTAAAAACAAAGGCGAGGATGGCCCAGAGCAGGGGATACTGGAGATCCAGGAACCAGCACCAGGTGCCTGCCAGGACACCGGTGAGCGCACTGATGAGGGTCTTCACGCCGAGGTATTTTTGGATGTCCGTGGCGCTGCGCAACAACCCGCTGAGATCTGGTCCGCCCGCCTGACGAACAGCCACTAGACGCCGTTCGGTGCCCTGGGCTTCCATGAGGATAAACATCATCAGGATGAGCACCATGATGAGTCCGGTGAGAAAGACGGCCACGGTGCCGAAGGTGGAGCCGAGCATGGAGCCAAGAGACTTCACCACGTCCTGCTGGGTGGCATAGCTGATGAGTTGATTCCAGTCGAAGAGGTTGTCGATCGCCGCTTTGGCATCGGTCACTCCATTGTCCTGAAGCCATCCAGCAAACTCATTCATGTGGGTTTGCAGGCCGCGGAGATAGCGGGGCAGATCCTTGTTGAAGCTCATCAGCAGGCGCACGGCGAGGGTGATGATGCCTGCGAGCACGCTCAAATTCACCAGCATGGTCAGCCCGAGGGCGATAGGGGAGGGGATGCGCTTTTTCACCAGCCAGCGCAACAGGGGAAAGCTCAGCACCGCGAGAAAGAAGGCATAAACGATGGGCACGAGCACGCCAGCTGCCTGCTTCATGCCTGTCAGAACGACAAACAAACAGGCAAGCGAGATGAGCATTTGAGTGCCTTTCTGGCCCCAGTTGTCGTGCTTTTCGGTGTGTTCTTGATCGGTTGTCATCAAAGTGGGGTGAAGCTCTCTGACAATACGAAAAGGCACAAGAGAAAAGACCTGCTTTTGTCGCGTCAAGACATGCTGAACAGATCTCGCGGGGGTTGCGCGACGTAGAAGAGTCCGTATTCTCGACATCCATGTTCGCCTCTTCCCGCCGCTCATACTCCCTTCTCTGGCTGCCGCTCTGCTTCATCGCTGCTGCACTCGTGCTTCGCTGGCTGAAGCTCACCTCGCCTGGGATGAATCTGCTGCCCAACTTCTCTCCCTGGATGGCGCTGGCCTTCACGGGAACCCTCGTCATGCCACGTGCGCTGCCCTGGTTTGCTTGGCCACTCGCCATGCTCGGAATCAATCTCGCCGCTCTTGGTTCAGGCTCGGCCTTCGATGTCGAGAGTCTCGCGATCTACGCCATGTATGCTGCGGCCGCCTTTGCCGCATCAAGAATGCGTGGTGAACTGAGCGTGCTCCAGTCACTCCTCGGTGTCGTGCTTTGCAGCGTGATTTTTTATGTCGTGACGAACACCGCCGCATGGTTCGCCGTGCCTGCTTACGCCAAGACTTTCGATGGCTGGGTGCAGGCGTTGACGGTGGGCTTGCCCGCGTATGCGCCGACCTGGGCCTTCCTGAAAAGCTCACTGATCAGCGATCTCAGTTTCAGCGCGTTGCTGCTTGTGGCTTTCAATGCTGAGGCACGCTTTCGTTCCTCGGTCACGATGCCTTGGATGTCGCGCGCGGCAGCCTGACCTGAGCTTCCATGAAGACGCCGCCCCTGCCGGGAGTCCGTCCTCATGGGCGCGGTGCGGCGGTGAATACGGAGCAGCGGTTCTCCGAGCTTCAGGTGCAGTATGATCCGGGTGAAGAGCCGCCCAGAGTGGCTACGAAGATCTTCCGGGATCACTCCAGCTCCATCATCTCGCGGCATAACAGCCCCGACCTGCCATTCGCTGCGAGTTTGAACCCGTATCGCGGCTGCGAGCATGGCTGCGCCTACTGCTACGCCCGTCCCACGCATGAATGGCTCGGCTTCTCTGCGGGCGTGGATTTCGAGAGCCGCATCGTCATCAAGGAAAATGCACCCGCACTGCTGCGAGCTGAACTGGCCAATGAAAAGTACGTACCGGAGAATGTCTCCCTCAGCGGCGTCACTGATCCTTATCAGCCGCTGGAAAAGAAGCTCCAAATCACGCGCGGCTGCCTCGCCGTGCTCGCTGAGTGCCGACATCCGGTGGTTTTGATCACGAAGAATCACCTCATCACGCGCGACATCGACCACCTCGCCGAACTGGCCCGCTTTCAGGCCACCGCCGCCTATATCTCCATCACTACGCTGGATGCCGATCTCGCGCGGAAGATGGAGCCGCGTGCGTCATCACCGAAGATGCGGCTGGAGGCTATCCGAGCTCTTCACGAAGCCGGCATCTCCGTCGGCGTTTCCATCGCTCCCATCATTCCTGGACTAAACGATAGCGAGATCCCCGCCATCATGCAGGCAGCCCGAGATGCTGGCGCCCAGTTCGCCGGTTACACTGTCGTGAGGCTGCCCTTCAGCGTGAAGGAAATCTTCGCCCTCTGGCTGGAGGAGCACTTTCCTGGCATGAAGGACAAAGTGCTCGGGCGCATCGAAGAAACCCAGGGCCGCACGATGTCCCATGGCGACTTCGGCAAGCGTCTCAAAGGCGTCGGCGTCTGGTCAGATCAGGTCGCGCAGATGTTCAAGGTTTCGCTCAAGCGTGCTGGCATGTTGCATCGCCGCCCCGAGGTCAGCCCAGCTCACTTTCGCCGACCACAACTCGGCGG
>JBILPY010000489.1:0-3875 GCA_044373575.1 Prosthecobacter sp.
AGGTTGACGAAGAAGGGCTTCTTGGCGGCTGCGGCTTTGTCGATGAACGGAATCGCGGCATTGATGAAGCCGGTCGTGATCTTCGAGCGCAGCATCCAGGTAACGGGTTTGCCAAGACGCTCGGCATCACCCCAGATTTTGCCGGGTTCGGTGTCCCCGGGTTTCATCGTGAGAGGTAGAAGCTTCGAACCCAGGCCTTCGAAGTTGGTGAGTGATTCGTCGAATCCATAGGCCGTGATGGGAGGCGCGTCATCGACATCGCGCTGGCCGCCGAGGTGCCATTTGCCGAAGTGGCCGGTGGCATAGCCATTTTGCTGGAGCACACGGGCCAGCGTGGGAGCTTTCGGATCGAGCCACTGAGCGCAGCCGCGACGCTCGTTGTCGGCACGGTTGTTCAGGTAGGAGTTGATGCGCCAGCGCTGCGGATACTGCCCCGTCGTCAACGCACAACGCGAGGGCGAGCAGATGGGTGAGTTCACATGAAACTGCTCGAACCGAATGCCCTCCGCCGCGATGCGGTCGATGTTTGGCGTTTCAGCGTCCTTATTGCCAAAGCAGGAGAAGTCACCCCAACCCATGTCGTCGATGAAAACCATGAGGAAATTCGGTTTATCGGCAGCTTGTGATAAACCAGCGAAAACAGGAAGAAGCAGAAAAGAGAGCCACAATTTCATGGGTAGATATGAACTCGTAAAAGCAACCGTCTTTCAGGTAAATGCCGCATGCACCGATCTAAAGCACACTCTGACCGGGTCAGCCAGTGAGGGCATCATTGTGAAGATGGGAAATCGTGAGTGTGCTGTATGTGAATGAAAACACCTCTGATCACTCACGTTTCTGCGGCAGCATGCCCCGCGCACTTTTCTTACTCATCTTCTCTCCTCCGCTCTCCATTTTAGCGCAGCCAAATCTGCTCATCCTCACCACCGATGACCTGAGCTGTGATTCGATCGGCGTTTACGGTTGCAAGCTGAAGGACACAACGCCCAACAGGGACGGGCACGCGGCGCATTCATTGCGCTTCCATCATGCCCACGTTGTTGTCGGGAACTGCATGCCTTCGCGAAACGTGACGTGGCTCGGCAAGTGTCCGCACAACAACCGCATCGAGGGTTTCCGGGCGATGGATCACAACGACAAGGACTACCCGGTGCTTGGCGATTTAGTGAAGAGCTCTGGCCATTTGACCGGCATCCAGCATAAAGTGGAGCACTCCACGCCCTGCTCACCTTTCCCGTGGGACATCATACTCACCGAAGGCAAGAAGGATGATGTGAAAAATCCCGCCTCATCGGGAAAAGCAGCCGTCATCGACAGCTACGTTGTGAAAGGCGACGACACCATGAGTCATCACCATAATATTTTTGATCAGCACCGCCCATGAGATTTGCCGCTGCCATCTTTTTGATTGCACCACCGCCCTCGCAACGGAGATCAACCCGCTGCTGAAAAAGCACTGCCTCGACTGCCACAATGCGGACAAGCGGAAAGGCGATCTGGACCTCACGCACTTTGGGTCTCCGGAAAACGTGGTGCAGGAGTTCAAGCTGTGGCAGACAATGCTCCAGCAGATCCTGGACGAGGAGATGCCACCGAAGAAGCCTCTACCATCTTCGGCGGAGCGTGAAGAGCTCGTTGCCTTTTTACGCAAAGGCGTCGAATCAGTCGATTGGAGCCAGCAGAAGGGCATCGAGCACGTCACACTGCCGCGACTGACCAAAAGCGAATACAACCACACTCTGCGCGATCTCCTGGGCATCGACTTTGAGCCAGGCGAACTCCTCCTTGATGATAGTCCAGGCCTCTCCGGCTTCACGAATGATCGCGATGCGCTCTTCATCTCCCCCGCGCTGGCGGAGCAGCTTTTTGATGCAGCGGATTATGCGCTGCAAACTGTGCTCAATCTCTCGCGCAAGCCCTTCTCGAGGCACTTCGAGGCCGAGAACATGCTCATGACCGAGCGCGGCTCCAAACCGGAGGAGCTGCCCGGTGGTGGTGTCGGCTACTCGCTCGCCGGGGCGGGGCAGCGCACGCTTTATGACGAGGTCATCGTGCCCGCCGATGGCTGGTATCGCATGACCTTGAAGCACGTCGGCCGTGGCGGCGGCAGCGGTATGAGGCTGCGCATCGACAATGAACCCCGCGCCCTTTTTCTCTGCGTGGATGACAAGCCGAGGCAGCATACCATCGAGCTGCTGCTCCGCGTCGGCACACATCAGATGACATGGAACATCGACAACACCGCGCTACGTGCTGCCACGCCCCTTCCGGTGCGAAAAACAAAGAGATCAGCGAAGGGCGACTATCCGGTGTTTGATCAAAAGAAGGCCGCGCCGCTGGTGAAAACGGCAGCGGAACAAAACGCGCCGCGCCTTCCCGCACCAGCAAATGCCTCGGACGAAGTCAAAAAGTTCACCGACCTGCTCAACCGCAACTTCCAGAACATGCAGATGCGCATCGAGTATCTGCGCGCCGTCAGCCCGGCCGGTAATCCGAGTGACCTACGCAGCTTTTACAACCTGCTGCCAGAGCGCACCGAGGGCATGGTGGCGGCCAAGTTCCAGCTCGCGAAGGCCATGCAGGTGACTGTGTCCGAGATCGAACACATGATCGAGGCTGCGAACGTGGAGAAACTCGCCAGCAACTGCCTGGTGGTCGGTGATTCGCTCGCGGTGCTCGATATACCTTTCGATCCCGCCTCGCTCATCGGCAGCGCGGAGGCACAAAAGGCCACGAAGCCGAGCCGCACCGGTGCGCCGGGCATTGATTGGATTCGCCTCGAAGGCCCCGTCTCGCCGATAGGCTCGCAAATGCGAACGATCTTCAAAGAAGACGCGCAGGAGTCTCTCGCAGCCTTTTTGCCGAGAGCTTTTCGCAGACCGCTCCGCGGTGGCGAACTCGAAAGACACCTCCAGCTCTATCACGAAGCTCAAACTCGCGGCGAATCGCATGAGCAGGCGCTCAAGTTCGCTTTGGCGGCCGCGTTGACCTCACCAAACTTTTTGTTTCGCGACGAACTCAGCGCTGGAAAACTCAATGATCATCAACTCGCCAGCCGCCTGAGCTATTTCCTCTGGATGAGCATGCCTGACGACGAACTCCGGGCCCTAGCCGATGCAGGCAAGCTGCATGAAGACACCACGCTGCGCGCGCAGACGAAGCGCATGCTGGCCGATCCAAAGTCCCGCAGCTTCACGAGCACCTTCCTCGGTCAGTGGCTCGGCTTTGCCGGCCTCGGCACCGAGCATGTGCCAGACTCAAAAAAATTCCGCGCCTTCACACCCGCATTGGCCGATGCGATGAAGCTGGAGCCCGTGCTCGTCTTTGAGAATCTCCTGCACACCGGCGGCAGCCTCACACGCCTGCTAGACAGCCGCGAAACCTTCGCCAACGCCGATCTCGCAGCGCTTTACGACTTCGACGGAATCACCGGCGATACGATGCAGCCCGTAAAGTTCACCCATGACAAGCGCGCCGGACTCCTCGGCATGGCCGCTGTGCTCACCGCGTCCTCCACACCGAACCGCACCAGTCCAGTGATCCGCGGCAAGTGGGTTTTGGAGACCCTGCTCGGTCGCAAACTCGCCGAACCGCCCGCCGATGCTGGCCAACTCGACGACAAGGCCGGTGATCGCGGCAAAACCCTGCGCGAGGAACTCGCTGCGCATCGTCGCAACGAAATCTGCGCGAGTTGCTACGTCAAGATCGACTCCATCGGTTTCGGTTTAGAAAATTTCGACGCCATTGGTCGCTTCCGAGGCGAAGAAGCTGGCAAACCCGTCGATGCCAGCGGCATACTGCCCGGCGGCATCCGAATCAACGGCCCCGCCGAACTCCGCACGGCCATCCAGCAGCCCCACGCCGATGAATTTATA
>JBILPY010000694.1:0-2824 GCA_044373575.1 Prosthecobacter sp.
GAAGCTCCGATAGAACTCCAGCGCGGGGCGAGTCGGATCGGCTTCATGCTCAGCGGCCATTTGGGCGAAGAGCGGGCCGATCTCAGCGATGTGGCTCTGCCAGTCTTCAAGCTTCACTCGAGCATACGGCCCACCTGGGACCTCGAGCACGTGCAGTCCGGTGACGCGTTCTTCGAGTTCGCCATCCGAGGCGAGTCCGGCGAAGTAGTCGCCTTCGCGGATCACGCCGTAGGCTTTGCGGCCTTTGATCTTCCGCTTTGTCTCGATCTCCTGCCATGCGGGGCGGATGCCTTCGGGGAAGGATTTGGCTTTCACGGTGATAAGCCGTAGCGGAGGCTGCTGGATGATCGTCGATTTCATGGTGTGGCGTCTTTGAGAACGACCTCCTCGGGCAGCAGGAGTTCACTGGCATCTCGTGCGAGACATGGGGGCACGGTCATGAGGTGGCGACTGCCCGCGCTGTGCTTGAAGCTCCAGAGTTTGCCGTCTTCGCCATTGGGCACGGGAATGCTGAAGTAGCCGGGTTTGTCGGAGAAGGTGTGGACCGTTTTGCCAGCGGGATCGAGCAGGACGCCTGCGCCTTCGCTAAAGCCGCCGATGATTTTCGTTCCCTTCGGCGCATAGAAATAGAGATGCCAACGGCCAAAGAGCTTCGCGGGTTGCTCCTGGCTGCTGATGAGGGTCATGGGCGTGCCGTCCGGCCAAGTGATGAGGGTGCCCTGGGTGTCATCGCTGACTTCGATGCGGTGCAAGCCGGGGAACTTGGTCGGCAGATCGATGGCGTGATCGGCCTTGTCCGGCGGGATCTCGAAGTGGGCTACGGATTTGAGTTCAGCTTCGGCGAGCGGGAAGAGGGCGACCTTTGCCGTGCCGCGACTCGGGTAGATGATGCCTGCCTTGCCGGTGAGTTTGATCGTGCTGGGTTCCTTGTCGATCCATGTCCAGAAATCGCGCACGCCGCGCAGGTAGATGCCTGCATTGCCACGCGGCACTTGAGGGAGCTTCAGGGCAGTCGCGGGGATGAGTTTCGTGCTGAAGGAGACAGGCGTGAAATCGAGCAGCTTCCGTTTCGCGATGCCATTGCGGATGAAGGCTGTGATGTGATCGGCGGTGAAGGCTTCGTCGGACTTCCAGGGGTTCGTGGCATCGGGATCGCTGTATTTGGCGAGCTCGGGCAGGGCGATGGATTTGTCGCGGTTTGGCAGATCGCGCCAGAGGGCCTTCATATGCACCATGCCGGTGTGGCGGATGCGCCAGATGAGGCGGAAGAGCTGCTCAAAGGCTGCTTGCCGCTCCTTACCCTGAGCGGAGGCGTAGTCGTGATACAGCTCGACGTAGCGGGTGTAGAGCGTGAGATCACCGAGACGTGCGCGGATGGCGGCATCGCTGCTCAAAGAGTGCGCTTCATCGAGCAGGCGATACATTCTGCCGAGAAGGTCATCACTGAGGGCTTGGCGCTTCGTGCCATCGAGCAGGGTGTAAAACTTCGCCATCGGCCCGCTGGCTGGGCCGAAGGATTTGTTGAGGAAGTCGGCGACGAGGGCTTCAGCGTTCTTTGCCTCCGTCACATCCCACATCATGCGCGTGGCGAGGTAATAACCGAGGCCGTTGGGGCCGAAGTTGTCGCTGGATTCCGCCGACATGAAGCGCGCCCCGCTTTGATGGAAGTGCGGAATCGTGGTGCGGAGGTAGTCGAGGTTCCCGCCGCGTGCTGCACCGGGGAGATCACGGTCCCAGGTGTTCACGCTGTAGTATTCGCGGATGCCGAGCGTCTTCGTTTTGGCCTGCCAGCCGGAGAGGAGCTGATCGATGGTGTAGCCGCCCCGGATGAAGCCGGTGGCCACACTGATGACGACCTTTGGATGCGCCTCGATGGACGGCGGCGGCGAGTGCTCATTGTAGGCATACATGCCGATGAAGCGTCCCGGATGCTTCGCATTCACCGCCTCAGCGACTTCGTTCGCCAGCAGCAGCGCACGATCACTCACGCTGCCGATCTTCGCGCAGTCGCTGCATTCGCACCAGCCTCCGCCATCGCTCGGATCGCAGGAGACGGAGTCGAGAGTCGGGTCTTGGGCAAACTGGCTCAGGGCATCTGCCACGACGAGTTTCCGCAGATCGGCGTTCGCGGTGCAGAACTTCGGCCTTTGGCGTTTACCTTCCACGAGTGCGAGGTATTCGGGGTGCTTGGCAAACTCGGCCTCGTGTCGTTTCATGATGCCATCGTAGGCATGGCCTGTGCTCAGCGTGATACCAGCAGTGGCCCGATTGCGGCGATTCCACTGCTCGTAGTCTGCCTCGCGTTCTTCGAGATAGCCAAATCCTGTCCAAATCCGCCGCGAGTGGTAGTCGGGCGATTCAGTGACATCGATGTCGATACGCAGCGACGGCTGATGCGGCACGATCTCCCAGGTTTTGCCGGGAAAGAACTGCCGAAAGCCGAGGCGGTGCAGCAGATCCCACACCGCATGCTCCACGGCTTGGGGCGTGTTTCCGATGATGACGAGCAGGTCCTTCTCCGAACGAATCGAGTAATCCTCGCGAGCGGTGATTGGGATGGTGGCCGCATTGAGGCTGAGAATGATGCCGCGCGGCACGACCTTTGTTTCCACCGTGAATGCAGCCCCTGTGATGCGCTGAAGCATGGCAGCGAGTTCGGAGCCGATGCCCAGGGTCTGTTCGGAAACGACGATGGGGAGCAGTGCTCGTCCGTTTTCAGCCAGCCGCAGACTCTCGGCGTGAAGAACTGTGGCGAGGAGAGTGAGAAAGAGCGCTCGGATCATGCGCCGAGGAGGTGAGCAGATTCCGGGAGGCTCACCAAGAA
>JBILPY010000732.1:0-2630 GCA_044373575.1 Prosthecobacter sp.
TGAATTCTTTATGGGACTCTTCGACTCTCTCGCCAAACAAGCCATGGGCAGCCTTCTGGGCGGCAGCGGTGGCCAATCTTCCGACATTTTAACTTCACTCCTCAATCAGGCCGGAGGTCTTTCAGGACTAAAGCAAAAGTTTAATCAGGCAGGCTTGGCCGAGATCTTTGCCTCTTGGGTTTCCACAGGTGAAAACAAGCCGGTTCAGCCTGCCCAGATGGAGCAGGCGCTCGGTGCGGATGCTGTGGCTGATCTTGCCCAGAGGCTGGGGCTGAATGTCAACATGGTGCTGCCGCTCATCAGCCAATTTCTTCCCCAGGTCATCGACAAGCTCACTCCCAAGGGCGTGGTCGAAGATCAGCAGCCTTCCGGCGATCAGCTTCAAGATGTGCTCGCCAGCGTGATGAAAGGCGGCTTTGGCAGCTTCTTCGGAGGTCGCTCTTAATCCTGTCTCATGGTCAACGACGTCCAGATCACCAAGCGCAAGGAGTTCCTCCCGCTCACCGATGAACTGGAAACCTATCTCGATCAGTTCGGGCGGCGCTATTCACTGCCCGCGACTTACCAGGATTTGCTGAACTTCACCGAAAGCTACCCGCTCGACGACAAGAACGGCAATCCCACGCACTGGTCCACGGTGCTTTATCCTCGCGAGGTGCAGCAGGATCTGTATCCGCGTCTGACGAGCATCTACTCGCTGCTGCGCACGGGCGATCTCCACGCCGTGCCGCATCTTTACGTGGAGCGACTGGACTACTGCGAGTTTGGCAATTCGCGCCCCTTCCGCGTGCGGGTGGTCAACCAGTACAATGACAACTACGATCACCTCTACGTGAAGCGCGCCGATGCCTCGCGTGTGTATGGCCTGGAACTGGAGCATCTGCTTTCGCCGAACCGGATCAACTACCTCGCGCACAGCGGCACACTGGTGGAGGAGCACATCGCCGGCATCCCAGGAGATGCCTTCATCCGGGATTACCTGGATCGCCCGGACATCAACGAGGTCCGTATCGCCAAAGAGTTCGTGAAGTTCAGCGAGCGTTGCTTCATCCGCCTTCTCGGCGACATGCGCAGCTACAACTACGTCATCGACATCACGCCCGACTTTGAGGACGTTCAGTATCGCGTCCGCGCCATCGACTTTGACCAGCAGAGCTACGAGGGACGCCGCACTCTCTACCTTCCGCAGTTTTTCAAGGAGAACAATCCTGTCGTCAAACTCTGCACCAAGTGCCTGAACGTGCCGACTATGCATCAATATCAGGATGAGGAGCGCACCCTCATTGCCCGCCGCTACATCAGCGAGCACCAGCGCATCCACAACCTGCTCGACTGCATGAAGGCCAACCCCATGGAGCCGCCGGAAAAAATGCAGCAACTCGCCCGTGAACTCGGCGAGCATCATAATACCGACCGCTTCAAGTCCTGCGCGAGCATGGGCGATGTGGTGGAGCGAAATCTTGAATTCACTCTCGGAAGACATCTGACTTAATGTAGAGGAGAGAAACGCCTCTCCACGCTGCACATGTCCACCCGCCGCTCCTTTCTCCTCTCATCAGGTGCCGCCGCACTCACCGGCTGCCAGATGTCATCTCCTCAAATCATGCCCACAGCACAGGGCGGCCCCTTCATGCTAGGGATCGATATGCTCGCGGCGCGGAACTTTGAACTGCTTCGCGGACGCCGCGTGGGACTCATCACCAATCACACCGCCTACACCAGCCGGGGTGAAATGACGCGCGTCGCCATGAAGCGCGCACTCGGTCCGGGGCTCGTGGCCCTCTATGGACCGGAGCATGGCATCGACGGCCATGTTCCTGCGGGAAAGCACATCGCCACCAAGCGTGATTCCGTCACCGGCCTGATCGTTCACTCCCTCTACGGCCCCACCCGCAAACCCACACCACAGCAACTTGCCGCCATCGACACCCTCGTCTTTGACGTCCAGGACATCGGCTGCCGCAGCTACACCTATATTAGCACCATGATCGTGGCCATGGAGGCCGCCGCCGAGCAGGGCAAAGCCTTCATCGTGCTCGACCGTCCCAATCCCATGGGTGGCTGGCGCGTCGAAGGGCCGCCCGTCGAATCGCGCTGGAAGTCATTCGTCAGCCAGATCCCCATCCCCTACGTTCACGGCATGACCGTCGGAGAACTCGCCATGATGACTGCTGCGCACGGCTGGATCTCACGCGCTCCGAAAATGACCGTGGTAAAAATGCAGGGCTGGAACCGCAACATGGCCTGGGGAAACACCGGCTTGCGCTGGCATGCCACTTCTCCCAACATTCCCCACGCCACCTCCCCACTTTTTTATGTGGCCACCGGCATGCTGGGTGGAGCCGCAGCCGTCGATGTCGGTATCGGCACTGAAAATCCCTTTGGCTATGCAGGCGGCAGTGGCGTGAATCCTCAGGCCATGCTCTCAGCGTGCCATGGTTTCGGAGCCAGCGGAGTCAGCTTTTCGCCTTACTCACGGAATGGCTTCGGGGGGGTACGGCTCAACATCCACCCTCATGCCCAGGCCAATCTCACGGGTCTGGATGTCCAAATGCTGGATGCCGTGAACCGGCTCACTGGAGGCCGCGCACTATCACGAATGGGAGGCGACAAGCTGAATCTCTTCAACA
>JBILPY010000116.1:0-9766 GCA_044373575.1 Prosthecobacter sp.
ATGAACCAGACCTGAAGTTCATGATTGCCTGCAGGGAGGTCGGTCTCGACGTGAAACCACTGTGGAGCTTGGTTTTTTGCGGTGACGGAGAATGCACCGACCGTTTTCCCAGCGATGCGCAGCTCGGTCTTCGCGGGTTCGTCGCCGGCCTGTTGCGCGCCGACTTTGAGGGTAAATTTGTATTTGCCCGCCTCGGTGATCTCGACGCCGTGCTTGATGTATCCGCTGCTGGCCAGTGACATCGCGCCGGTGTCACGACCGGCATCGCCTTCACCTTTGTCGAAGTCTTCGCCGCTGAGCTGGAGCACGGGCAGACCGACGGGTTTATCACCGATGAGCCAGCGGAGAAATTTGCTGCCGCGCGGGGCTAGCAGGCCGAAGGGGCCTTGAATGTCGATTTTATCGAGGGCGACATTGCGGTCGCGCTTCGAGGCATCGGGGTTCATCGGATCACTGTGATCATTGAGAAAGGCAACGGAGATTCTGGATTCACCAGCATTGAGCTGGATGGTTTTAGTGATGCGCTGCCAGGGGCCTTTGTAGTCCTTCCACCGGGTCGTCACATCGTAGGTGGAGACGTCTTTGCCATTCACTCGAAAGGCGATTTTGGCGGGTTCGTTCCCCGCTTCTGTGGCGGCGACATGCAGGGTGACCAAGTAGCTGCCACTGGCTGGCGCGGTGAACTTGCCCATCGCTTCGGCCTCACTGTGAAACCAGCGCACGCCGTCGCTTTCGTCCGTCTTGCCTTTGTGGCTCCACATCTTCTTGGCGGTCAGTTCCACATCCGCGTGCTCGGGCGTGGAGACATCAAAAGCATCCGCGGCGACTTCCTGTGAGGCGCGCAGGTATTTTTCCATGAGCATGGGGGAGAGGCTGAGGACATCGCCGATGTTATCGAAGCCATAGCCGCTGTCGTCCGGCGGGAACTCCTTCGCCGGGCGCGTGTCCACATAGAGGAGATCGCGGATCGTGTTGTTAAACTCCGTGCGATTCAGGCGACGGGCGGTGACATGGCCGGGGTCGGGCTTCGTGGGGTCGAACCAGAAGACGGAGTCATCGATCCAGGCGACGAGGTCATCGCGCTCTTGGAGGGTGGGTTTGTCCTTCTTTTCTGGAGGCATCACGTGGGTGATGAGCTGCTGGCGGACGTGGTCCCACAGGACGAAGTCTGCGCGCATCGCCGCGTAGTCGGTGTGCTCGTCCAGGGTGAAGTCACCCTTGTCCGTGCCATCGGAGTGGCAGTCGTAGCAGTACTTTTCGAGGAGGGGTTTGATCTTTTGATCAAAAGCAGCCTGCCCGCGCGTTGCGAGGGTATCTGCCGCCGGGGCAAGCATCGGCGTCAAAAGGGCGAAGGGGAGAATCAGGCGGAGCACGGTCATGGGGGGCTGACAGTTACGAACGCGGGGAACACAAGATTTCCCCTCATTTGATGGCCAACCTGCCGCTGAATCTCGGCTCGTCAAAGCCGCTCGACGATTCAGGAACTCTTCTGCTCGTTGCTGAAATTCGACCAGACGCGGTGGTAGGTGTAGGCCATCGCCATAATGCCGACGCCGAGGAGGATGGCGCGCATCGGATCGGTCTGCGTCACTGTAAACATAGGATCAGCAGTGGCGAGAACACTGCCGTCAGCCGGTGTCGTCGCCGCCGCTTTCATGCAAATCGCGGCGAGAGCGGAGGAGGTTAGCCAGTAGAGAGTGGAGCGCATTTTTCGCTTGGTTGGGATAGTTTCTATCTAGTCTGGTTTTCAAAAACAACCCCAATTTGAAAGGGGAAGTTTAGACACTTGACCAACCTCCCTTTCCATCTTCGGCCCACCTCCCATTTCTTGTCGAAGTCTGACTGTCGATTTCGCGTCGTGCTGACTCGCTGGCTTGACCCTCGTTAAGGTGGCCCTAATATCGCCCGCCCACCCCCGATGCCAGCCACCGAAACCCTCTCCCAACTCGAACTCCGCGTCCTCGACCTCGTCCGCAATGAGGTGCTCCAGACGCCGCCCGGATTCTCTGTGGAGGGTGATCTCTTCGAGGCTGGCCTCGACTCCATGGCGATCATGCAGCTTCTGCTCCTGCTGGAGGAGCACTTTGGCTGCGCCATCCCCGTCGGCAGCGTCTCGCGGGCGAATTTTAAAAGTGCCCGCGCCATTGGTGCCCTCCTCGTGGCGCAAGGGTATGATGTGCTGGAAGAACACACGAACACGGTTCCAAAGCCTGCCGAAGTCGCTTCTGAGCCTCTCCCCATCGCCGCGCCTCCGCCCGCCTTATCCCAGGAAAAATTTTCCATCCTGCCACTGCGGGACTGCGATTTCTTCACCCATGCCTTCGATGAAATGCTGCGCAAGGCAGGGCAGGGTGGGCACATTGCTCATTCCTTCATCGAGCTGGATCGCATCCCTGACGTGTCTGCGCTGAAAAAGCTGCTCGCCGAGCTACCCACGCATTTTCCCTTTCCCATCTTTACCGCGCAGCTTAAGCAGCCGTCCTTTTTCTCCCTGCCGCGCTGGGAGCCAGCGAGGAATCCCCGCCCGTTGGAACTGCATCTCTGGTCACAGACCGGTTCGCCGGGGAAGCTTGCGGACCAGGGCGCTACGGAGTTCGGCGACCTGCAAACGAAGCTCGACGATATCATCAACACGTCTTTGCCCCAGTATGACGACGGCTGGATCAACGTGCGTTTCGACCTCGTCGAGAAAGCCGACGGTACCTGCGTCTTCGTCTTCTCCTGGAGTCACCTGATCATGGACGGCATCGGCGCGGAGTATTTCCTTGTGGAGCTAAACCGCCTCCTCGGTGGTGGCGGTGAGCCTGTGCCCGCCTTTGATCTCACCGATCTCGCCGACCCACGCGGCTGGGGAGAGCGCTGGAAGACCGCCAAGGTCATGCCCGACTTCTTCGACACCGTGATGAAGAAGCCCTTCGAGGCGCTCGGCTCCGCGAAGCTCTCCGAAGGCCGCGCGCACTTCCAAGTCATCACCCTGACGGAAGCGCAGACCCAGGAGGCGGCGCAGCGCAGCGCGACCATCACCGGGCCGCTCATCAACATGCCCTTCCATCTCGCCTGCGCCATGCGCGCCCATCAGGCCGTGTTTGCGCATCGTGGGATCAAGCCTGAGTCGCTCATGTGCTGCGTGCCGATTCAGGTGCGCAAAAAGGGCACCCGTGGACCGCTTTTCCAGAATCATCTCACGATGTTCTTCTGCAATCTCCTCGCCCAGGATCTGGGCACGCTGGAGGCCGCCGCAGGCTCCCTGCACCAGCAGCACACGCGCTTCATCAAAGACAAGATCGGTGATGCCTTCCGCGATCTGATGTGGATGATGCGCCCCATGCCGCCGTGGTTGCACATGTTCTTCATCAACTTCCACATGAAGGGCAAATTCAGCTCCTTCTACCACAGCAACACCGGCCTCTTCGCCCCCGAGTTGACTCGCTTCGCCGGTGCTGCCGTGACGAATGCCTACCACGTCCCCAGTTTCTCCGACCCTCCCGGCACCGGCGTCTTCGCCAACGAGAAGAACGGACGCCTCGTGCTCACCCTCTGCTGGCGCGAAGGCACGATCACCGAGCCCGAGCGTGGCATCTTCATCGACCAACTCATGGGCGATCTCGGCGTTCGCTGACCCGTCACTCCGCCAGTCGCTTCCACACTTCGGGCAGCTTGGTCTCGATCAGCTTTCTCGTGGTCGCGGGGATGCGTTCGCGTGTCATGGGGACGTTCACAGTGTCTTCCCGATCCAGTTCACCGGGCTGGCGCGAGTATTTGAAGCCCTTCTCCAAACCTCCATCCGCCGTGAGTTTGAGATCGCTGCGCAATGGGCTGGGGATCGAGAGGTAAAAGGTGTCGCGTCCGGTGCTTCCGATGGCCCGGATTCTTGCGGCGGCCAGTTCGCGGAAGAGCTCCCGCGCGGTCCATTCGGCGGGGTTCACATACTGGATCTTCGGGGCGATGAGCTTTTCAAAAGCTGCCTCACCTCGCAAAGCAGTGAACGCGGCATCGATCTCCGTCTGCACGAGCGGGAAGTGCGTGCAGCCGAGCACCACGGTGCTCAGGGGCGATACTGCGCCGCTCTTTGCATGCGCCTGCATGAGTTCGCGGACATCGACGGTGCAACGCTCGGCCACGCTTTCTTTGAAGGCAGGATCTCCTTCGATCACTCCCGCGAGGTTCGCGCTGCCCTGCTGCGTGATGGCGGGCACGCTGCGTCCGGCGAGTCCGAGTGTCTGGCCGATCACTCGCGGATACGCCCCGCTCGCGCAGGTGCCCACGGTGGCGAGCACGCCCACCGCTCCCTCACGATGCGCCGCCTGCACGCCGCGCGCGCCAGCCTCGACGACACCGACCACGATCACGGGCAAGCCCCACACTTTCAGCGCCGCACGAATGTCTTCGATGCCATAAGCAGTGGCGGTGTTGCAGGCGATGACGAGCGCCTTCACGGGGGGCTTATCCTGGCGGAATGATTTTGTCTGCGGATCAAACCAGCGCCTGCCGAGCAAAAAGAGGGCGTCTTTGACGATGAGTTCGCGCAGGTAATCCGTGCGCCCGGCACTGGAGTAGTTGCCGTAGGGCATGTTTGCCTGATCGCCGAAGTATTGGAAGCGCTCGTCGGCAAAGTCGGGTTGGCCATCGCTGCCGGGCTGGAGCGTGTCGTTGTGGAAAGCATCCAGCGTCAGGATGGCTTCCAGCACGGTGAGTCCGCCGATGCCTGAGTCGAAGACGCCGATGGGCAGGTCACGCATGTCATTTTTCAAGGCAGCCACCTCGAAGCTGTAAGCCACCTCGCCTTGTGGATGTTCGCGTGCGTGCTGCACGAGGTCGGAAGCGAATGTGCTGCCGACGAGGAGGAGTGGAAGAAGGCGTTTCATCTCAGGGCAAAGGTTTCTGGCAGCAGTTCGGCGATGGTCAGGGTCACGGGTTTGCCGTCGCGGAGGAAGGTGATCTCCGTGGCTCCGCCGGGCAGTGAAAATTCGGCGAGCACCTGCCTGCAAGCTCCACAGGGTGGGAACTCGTGGCCGAGGCAGACGACCGTGGCTCGCGCGATCTTCATGCCCGCTCCTTCCTCGGCCACGGCGTGGAAGACGGCGTTGCGCTCGGCACAGATGGTCAGGCCGTAGCTGGCATTCTCCACATTGCAGCCGGTGAAGATCCGGCCCGCCGTGGTTTCTAGCGCGCAGCCGACCTGATACTTCGAGTAGGGCGCATAGGCCCGTGCGGCCACGGTTTGAGCGAGTGTCAGGAGATCAGACATGATGCATCATGACACGCCGAGCTGGGAAGCGGAAGGCGGAAAATGCCTCACGGTGAGCAATCGCAGCCGCAGCACTCGATGCCGTCGCCATCGCAGGGATTGCAGTCGCACATGGAGCCTCCATGCTTCGGCAACCCGCAGCAGCGCACACACTCGCAGCAGTCTGACGGGCAGCAGTCCCATTTGCTACAGCAGCCGTTCTCTTTGCGACCCATGCGTTCGAGCTTCGGTTGCGGGCGCTTGGCTCCACCCTCGCCTTCACGCACCTGGGCCACGCGTTGTTCAGCTCCGTCGATGAGCACCGCATGGAGCAAATCTCGATTCCGATGCAGCGGCAGGTTTTGAAAGGTGGCGCGGAGACTCGCCAATGCTGCCTCCAAGTGCGGGAGCAACGCTGCGCGGCGACCCGAAAGGTTTGGGAAGACGTGAAGTGGATTGAACTGACCACGGCGCTGATCCTTCGCCCAGTCGTCCCAGGCATCCTGCGCATAAATGAGGAAGCCGAGGCTTTCGCCAAGCTGCTGCAGCGCGGGTTTAGCCGCAGGTGCATCGGCCACAGTGGCGAGGTGGGCGACGATCTCGCCATGCGCGGCGCTCGTGGGGCGGGCGCAGTTGTGGAGGCTTGCGGAGCTTCTTTCGATCTGACTTTGCCCTGTCATCCAGGCACGGACCTGGGGCACGGGAAAGTTCATCCCATGCAGCAGGCCCAGCGCATCGCCGATGGGGTGATCCAGCGTGCGTGTGCCAAGTCTTGCGATCCTGCGTCGCCAGCCGCGCTCATCCTGGGCGTCGTCATCCAGCTTCGCGCTGAGGCCGCAGATCGTGACAGCGGCGGTGTATTGCAGGACGGTGCTGTCGGTCACGAGATCACGAGGCGTGGCGAACTTGTTGCAGCAGGTCGTCTGGCAAAGCTGGGGCGGGCTTTCGGTCAAAGCGGAGCCGAGCAGCGCGAGGAAGGTGCTGTCCCGATTCACCAGCCAGCGCGCCCAGGCTCCGTAGTGGCGGTGAAGGCTGGTGCCGAGGCCGCAGAAGTGCGCTCGGTAGAGAGTCGCCGCCTTTTGGCAGCACATGAAGGGACCGGGAAGGTGGCCGAACATTCGCCGAGCCTAGCAACTGGCTGATGCTCGGGCAAGACTCACTTCTTTGAAGCATCGGCAGCACGCCAGAGATACCAGGCGGCGAGCGTGCGATGCGGCTGCCAGCGTTCGGCATGGGCGCGGAGATCCTTGGGCTTGGGCATATCGTCGAGCTTTTTGGTGACACGCCAGCCGTTGCGCACGCCGAAGTCATCGCTTGGGAAGACATCGGTTCGACCGAGGGTAAAGATGAGCAGCATCTCCACCGTCCAGCGTCCGACGCCGCGCACCTCGACAAGGCGGTCGATGAGCTCCTCGTCGGGCAGTTTCATCGCCGCAGCGCGAGTCGGGATGTGACCGGAGAGGGTCTTCGCCGCGATGTCCCGGATGGCGAGCAGCTTGCTCAATGAAAATCCACAGGCGCGTAGCGCGGTCTCATCAGCATCGAGCACTTGAGCTGGCTTCGGAAAGCGAGTGCCGGGGAAGTGCGCTTTGAATCGGCGAAGGATGGCCTCGGCGGCATTGGCATGAAGCTGCTGGTGCGCCACGGCACTGATCAGCGCCTCATAAGGCGAGCGCTTTTCCGGCACTAGCGTGCAGGGGCCATGCGCCTTGATGAGTCGGCGCATCACGGCGCAGCGTTTGGAGAGATGAGCTTCGGCTTCGGAGTGCATGGCGGCATTGTAGGCGCATTCGTCAGAATGCGAGCACGCGATGGCGATGAGGGAAAGATGCCCATCCTGCGCCGGGTATAGCTGAGACCAACCATGAACCCTGCTTCCACCACTCATCGTCGTGACTTCCTGCAAACTGTGAGCCTCAGCGCGCTTGGTGGGGCTTTGTTTCCTCTAAGCTCAAGCTCTGTGGCAGCCTCAGCAGCGGAGGTGGTGAAGAAAGAAGCCGTCACGGCACTGCCTGCGCTGAATCGCTTCCCGCGCATGGTGCAGGACTGGCTGGTGACCGAGGTGCGCGCGGCGGAGTCGAGGGGGAATGAGAAGCGTGAGGCTTTGAAGACAAAGGCAGACGCCGAGGCTTATGTAAAATCCGTGCAGCAGCGCATCCGCGAATGCTTCGGGCCGATGCCGGAGAAGACGCCGCTGAATGCCAAGGTCACGAAGACGCTGGAGCGTGAAGGCTATCGGATCGAAAACGTGATCTTCGAAAGCCGTCCGGGGTATCTGGTCACGGGGAATTTGTATCTGCCAAAGGCTTCCAAGCCGGTGCCAGGCGTGATCGGGGTCTGTGGGCATTCGCTGAATGGCAAGGCCGCGGAGGCTTACCAGAGCTTCGCGCAAGGTCTCGCACGGCAAGGCATGGCCTGCTTCATCATCGATCCACCAGGGCAGGGGGAGCGCTTCCAGTATTTGAATGAGAAGCTCGGCTCGCGACTTGGTGGCGGGACTTCGGAGCATAACCAGATGGGCAATCATCAGGTGCTTGTGGGGGAGGTGCTGGGCGGTTGGTTCGCCTGGGATGGGATGCGGGCCCTGGATTATCTGCTGACGAGACCAGAGATCGATCCGCAGCATCTCGGCGTGACGGGGAACTCAGGCGGCGGCACGCAAACGACTTGGCTATGCGGCCTGGAGCCGCGATTCACGATGGGCGCGCCCTCCTGCTTCGTGACCACCTTCCGCCGCGATGCGGAGAACGAGCTGCCGCAGGACTGCGAGCAGTGCCCGCCGGGCGTTTTGGCGGCGGATCTGGATCACTGTGACTTCCTCGCTGCGATGGCCCCGAAGCCGGTGATCATCATGGCGCAGGAGAAGGATTACTTCGATGCGCGAGGCTCAGCGGAGACTTATGAGCGGCTCAAAAAGGTCTACACGCTGCTCGGCAAGCCGGAGAACATCCAGCTCCACACCGGCCCTGATCCACATGGCTACACACAGGCGAATCGCGAGGCGATGTATCGCTTCTTTGGCAAGGTGACAGGCATCACCTCGCCAGCGACGGAGCCGGTAATGAAGATCGAGACGGATGCGGATCTGCAATGCACGCCGGAAGGTCAGGTGGCGCGGCTTGGCTCGAAGATGCTCATGGCTTACACGCGCGAAAAAGCGGAGGTGCTGGCGACGAAGCGTGGAGTCGTTAAGGGCGAGAACCTGGTCAAAGCCGTGCGTGATGTTTTGAAGCTGCCGACTCTGCCGAAGTCAGCGCCGGATTATCGCATCTTGCGCAGTGCGGGTGGTCGGCAGTATCCGACGAAGGGCTACTGCACTTATGCGGTGGAGACGAGTCCGGGCGTCCACGCTTTGGTCACGCGCTTGAGTGAGGAGGCGCTCACCTCCCGTCTGCCGCGCGGTCAAAAGAAGGCGGTGCTGTATGTCTCACATCGCTCAGCAGATGCGGAGCTGCGTGACGAAGCACTGGTGAAGGAGTTGCTCGCTGCTGCGCCTGATGCAGCGTTCTTTGCCTGTGACGTACGGGGTATCGGTGAGTCGCAGCCGGACACCTGCGGCGTGAACCAGTTCCTGCGGCCTTACGGCAGCCATTACTTCTATGCGGCCTATGGGCTCATGCTCGGTCAGCCGCTGCTCGGTCAGCGGACTTACGATGTGCTGCGTGTGATCCAGCTTCTCGTGGCTGCGGGGCACACGGAGATTCATCTGGCAGGGAAAGGCTGGGGAGCATTGCCTGCGGCACTGGCGGCAGTTCTGAGTGCGGAGGTGCAGCAGGTGACGCTGAAAAATGCGCTCACTTCCTTCCATGAGATCGCTGTGCATGAGGACTACCAGTGGCCGTATGCGGCGATGCCCTTTGGCGTGCTGGAGCACTTTGATCTGCCGGATTGCTACCGCGCGTTGGAGTCGAAGAAGCTGCGCCAGATTGAGCCTTGGGGCGCGGGCGATGGGATGTTGTGAGAGCGCCGCACTTTCCTCCTGAAACGGGTTTCCCGTCTGGGCGTGGCATGGTATAACCACTGGACCTGAGTTCAGTGCAAGGACGCTGCGTCTTTATGTCTCGCTGCCTGCCATGAAAACCTTCTTCACCTTTCTCGGCGTGCTTCTGCTCGCCTCGACCGCCAACGCGGGCACCTTCTCCAGGGCGGCGTGGACGGATGATGCGTCCACCGGCATCGTCTCCGGGCAGACGGTCTGGGCTTCTCACTTTGGCGTCGCCACCACGACCACGGTCAATGGGGTGAGCGTCACGGGTGTTGCGGGGCCGACGGCTTCGAATGCCAACTTCGACCTCGCGGGCACCACGAATGTGTTCAACGGCGACTCCAGCAACCTCACGGCGCTCACCGGCACGGGCAGTGCGGACATCGCGCATGACTTTGTGTATGGCGGTCATCCGGCCTCGATCACGCTGAAGGCGCTCACGGTGGGCCAGACCTACACGGTGTCGGTTCTCAGCGTCGCCTTTGAGGATGCAGGCACGCGCGTGGTCAACTTCGCCTCGGGCTCGGACAGCCTGCTGGTGGATCAGGGTGAGT
>JBILPY010000491.1:0-3843 GCA_044373575.1 Prosthecobacter sp.
CAAAGGCCACCCCGGAGCCCAATACCGCGACAACGCCCTCTCCAAAGCCCGCTTCGAGTTCCGCTGGGAAGACCAGTTCAATCTCTCCCTCGACCCCGTCACCGCCCGCGAATACCACGACGAAACGCTGCCGCAGGACGGAGCCAAATCCGCCCACTTCTGCTCCATGTGCGGCCCCCACTTCTGCTCCATGAAGATCACCGAAGACGTCCGCAAATACGCCGCCGAACAAGCCATCTCCGAAGAAGAAGCGCTTCAGCGCGGGATGGAGGAGAAGAGCAAGGAGTTCGTCGAAAGCGGAGCCGAGGTTTACGCGAAGGCATGATCTGAGGAGTCAATATGACAGACAACGATCAAATAATTCTCGACCAAGTCCTCGAACAACGGCGGACTCAGAGAGCTCCAACAAGTAGCAAACAGGAGTTCTTTGACACTTTTGTTGCTGAGCAGGAACTGAAAGATTATGACCTCTCTGACGACGAGATTGAATCGGGTTTGGTCGGCGGTAGTGGGGATGGTGGGATCGACGGGATCTACAACTTCGCCAATGGCGAACTCGTGCTAGATGATTTCGATCCGACTCATTTGAAACGAAATGTAAATTTGGAGATCGTCATCATCCAGTCGAAAACCACACCTAGTTACGACGAAGACAGCATCAATAGGTTACCCCCGAATCAACTTGTGATGGTAATCGCTGCTGGTGAAGTTTACTGAATTGGTGCACGCCCCCCCATGAACCCTACCCTCTGCATTCTCGGCGGCTGTAATGGCGCTGGAAAGACGACACTTGCTCGCGGGTTGCTGCCGCGACTGGGCTTGATGCGCTTTCTGAATGCCGATGAACCGGAAGCCTTGGGAAGGCTGGAGATAGACTGATCGAAGATCAGCCCGAAGGGCGGCGGACTGGGATGTCCGCCGTCAAATGGCCCGCGGGCTCTCGCCGCTCGATCCCTCGCTGAGCGCGTTCCGGGCAGGACGGTTGCTGCTGGAGGAGGCGCGTTCACTCATCGCGGCGAAGGCCAGCTTCGCCATCGAGTCCACGCTCAGCGGCAAAGTTCAAGTCGCGCTGATCCGCGAAGCCAAAGCGCGCGGCTACCGCATCCTGCTGCACTACATCGTCATCGGCTCCGCCACGCAGGCCGTCGCTCGTGTGGCCCTGCGGGTGCGATTGGGCGGACATCATGTGCCGGAAGACGACGTGCGCCGCCGCTTTGACCGCAGCCGTAGGCATTTCCTGGAGGATTACCTGCCCCTTGCCGATGAGTGGGTGCTGTGGGACAATCAAGATCCGCCACATCGTCGCATCGCCGACAGCGGTGCGAACACACTCGACCAACTCCACGCCATGCTCACCTCCAGCAGCCTTCAAGAAGCGCCACCGCGTGAAATGTCGGAGATGGTGCGGATCGGTATCGAGGCAAGCCGCGTGGCCACGGAAAAGATGCTCGACTACTACAAGCGCATGGGCATCAAGGTCACCCCGCAGATGACGCTGGCTCCCGAGAAGCCAAAGCGGGTCCGCCGCAAGGCGGTGTGATGGGCTGGTAGCGGCACGCTACCGCCACATGATGCTCGGGAACTTCTTCGCCACCGCCTGGCGATGCTTCGGCCATTCGCGTTCCTGAAACTTGGGCCAGTCCGTCGTGCTCACGAGGCGTTTACCATCGGGGGTGTGGAGGCTGAGGGTCACGGGGAGGCGGCCTTCGCAGAGGGTGGGGTGGGTGGTGAGGGTGAAGCAGTCTTGGAGCTTCACTTGGGCTTCGGGGGTGTCGTTGACGTAGCTGAGCTTGATGGGGCCGCCGTTGGGCCAGGGGAGGGTGAGGGGCACCAACTCGTCGAGCCAACTGACCTGGCCTTTGTCGAGATGCTGATGGAAGGCGGGCAAAAGGGGCGCGGCTTGGGCTTCTTTGACGAGGGTGAGACCGGTGAAGGCTCGGGCGAGGCTGGTGGTGATGGCGGCTTCGTCGAAGGGGGCGAACTCCAGCTCGGGCAGCGTGGCGTGGACGAGGTTCACGCGGGCGATGAATTGTTTCAGCCGGTGATCCATGAGCGGCAGATCGAAGGCTCCGGCGCGGTGGGCTTCGGCGAGGCAGCGTCCGCTGGCGACGGGATCAAGGTCGCGCTGCTGGGCTTTTTGCTCGATGACGAGATCGCGGTAGCGCACGAGCCGCATGGCGGCGACGCGTTTGTTTTGGGCATCGAAGAGGTGCTCGATGGTGGTGCTGAGATGCTGCGGGAACATCTCGGCGATCCACGCGGGCTGCACGGCGGTGGCGAGGCTGAGGAGAGTCTGGCGGGAAGGTGTTTCGCGTAGATTGGCAGCGACGAAGTAGGTGGCGGCGGTGACCACGCTTTCGCGCACGAGCTGGCCGCTGCGTTGATCTGTGAGATCGCACTCGGGTTTGCCGGGGACGCGGCGTTTGGCGAGTTGATCGATGAAACCGGCCATGAGGCAGTGCAGGAGGGCGTCGCTGGAAGTTTGCGTGGCAGGCGCATCGAGACGCTGCTGCTGCGCGGCGTGCATGATCTGCTGGAAGGTCTGCTCCACCTGCCGGGCGACTTGGGCATTGATGCCGTAGCTGCGGCAGCGGTCGAAGCTGAAGGCGTTCGCTTTGGCGAAGTCGTAGGCTCGCATGAGCGTGATGAAATCGGAGTCACTGCTTTCCTCGAACATCTCGCGGGCGGCTTGGGTGCTGACGTCATCGCGGTCGAGTCGGGCGAGAAGGTCGCGACCGCTCACCAAGGCGGCGCAGAGGGCGGCATCGGCCACGCAGCCGCGTTGGCTGGCCTCGATGAGCATGCGTGAGTAACGCGGATGCATGGGCAGGCGCCGCATTTGGTGTCCGATGGGCGTCAGATCGGCATCGAGCAACGCACCGAGCATGGCGAGCAGTCGCTCGGCTCGCTGCACGGCCTGTGGATCGGGTTTGTCGAGCCAGTCAAAGCTGGCGGCCTCGCGGATGCCGAGCGAGTGCAGCAGCAGCACGACCTCGGCGAGATCGCTGCGCTGAATTTCGGGCGTGTTGCGCTCATCGCGATCTTTGTGGCTGATGACGGTCCACAAGCGATGACACGTGCCCGGTGCGGTGCGTCCCGCGCGGCCTTTGCGCTGATCCGCACTGGCACGGCTGATGGGCTCCAGCAAGAGCGTGCCGATGCCGCGCTCTGCATCGTAGCGAGCCACGCGGGCCACACCGCTATCCACGACATGCCGGATGCCATCGATGGTGATGCTGGTCTCCGCGACGTTGGTGGCGACGATCACTTTGCGCAGCGAGTTCGGCGCAAAGGCGCGGTCCTGCTCCTGCGGTTCGAGTTCGCCATGCAGCGGGATGCAGGCCACGCGTTCCCGCGTTCTCAGGCCACGCAACGCATCGAGCGTGCCATTGATTTCGCCACGCCCAGGCATGAAGACGAGGATATCGCCGGGGTCTTCGTCGTGCAGGATGCGCTCGACCGCCTCCGCCGCCTGCACGGTGATCGGGCGCTGATCCGGCATCGAGAGATAGCCGACCTCGACGGGAAAACTCTGCCCTTCGGAGATGAGGATCGGGCATGGATCCAAATACGCCGCCACTGGCTCGGCATCGAGCGTGGCAGACATCACCACCATGGCCAAATCCGGCCGCTGGGTCTGCTGAAGGTGCTTCACCAATGCCAGCGCGACATCGCTGAGCAAGTTCCGCTCATGGAACTCATCAAAGACCACCGCGCCGATCTTCGACAGCGAGCGATCATCCTGAAGCCAGCGCAGCAGAATGCCCTCGGTGACAAAACAGATGCGGGTGCCGACGCTCGTGTGGTCATCAAACCGAATCTGATAGCCCACCTCCGCCCCCA
>JBILPY010000555.1:0-3497 GCA_044373575.1 Prosthecobacter sp.
GCCATGCCGACTACTACCAGCACGCCTATTACGATGGCACCTACGCGCTGCGTGACGGCCTCGAACCCGTGAAACGTGAAGGCTACTTCACTGACCTCGTCAACGAGCGTGCCGTGAAGTTCATCACCGCTCACGCGAAGCAGCCTTTTTTCCTCTACGTGCCGCACCTCGCCGTCCACTCGCCTTTCCAGGCACCCGACAAACCGGACACGCCGATAGTCACCAAGGAATCCATGCACCACGGCAGCCGCGCCATTTACAAAGCCATGGTCGAGCGCATCGATCACGGCGTGGGCCAGATGCTCGCCGAGTTGGAAAAGCAGGGCATCGCAGACAACACGCTTGTCGTCTTTTCCAGTGACAACGGTGGCGAGCGCTACAGCCGCAATGCACCGCTCTTTCATCATAAAGCCACGGTCTGGGAGGGAGGCATCCGCGTGCCCTGCCTGATGCGCTGGCCTGCGAAACTGCCGAAGGGAAAAGTCACCTCCCAGATGGGCATCACCATGGATCTCCACGCCACCTTCCTCGCCGCAGCAGGCGTGACTTCACCAGCGCCGAAGCCTCTCGATGGCATCGATCTCCTCCCGCTCATCATAGGCGAATCCAAACCCATCGACCGCACCTTCTTCTGGCGCATCGACCGCTCAAACCGCAAGCAGCGGGCTATCCGCCAGGGCCAGTGGAAGTACATCAATGACGGCAACACGATGGATCTGCTTTTTGATCTCAGCACCGACATCAGTGAGCGTACGAACCTCGGCTACCAGCACCCTGAGATCCTCGAAGACCTGAAATCGAAGCTCAAAATCTGGGAGGCCGAGATCGACGCCACCGAGCGCGAGATCCTCGTTCGCTGAGGTTAGATCAATCTCGCTCATCCCATGAATTGCCTCTCGCTGTTGCAGCCATTATCTGCGCAGACGAACGTCATCTTCATCCTGGTACATCCATCCATTCCCATCCGTCGCTAACTCGTTATGTCCTACTCCGCCCCTACCACCCCTGACCGTTGGTCTCTCGAATCTTGGTTCTCCGACTTTGGCAAAGCTGACTACATGGATTTCAAAGCTGCGCTTGTGCGTGATGTCGAAGCGCTGAAGACGCAGGCCGGCACCCTTGGCAAGGATACGGCGGAGATTGTTCAGGTGATCAATGCGCTGGAATCACTCGCTGACCGTCTCGGCCATCTCTCGGCCTATCTCGGCTGCTTGTCGGCGGACGATGCGAACAACGAGGCCGTGAAGGCCGATGAGGCGTGGATCTCGACACTTGAGGCCGAGAGCACGAAGCTCCAAGCGTCCTTGCGCTCGGCGCTGGCGGCTTTGAGCGATGACGAGTTCGTGACATTGCTCAGCGATGCCTCATTGCAGAATGCCGAGCATGCGGTGAAGCGGATGCGCTACGAAGGCCAGCATCAGATGAAGTCGGAGATGGAGGCGCTGGCCGCCGATCTCAATGTGAACGGGCTGCATGCCTGGGGACGACTCTACGACACCCTCACAGGCAAGATGGAGTTTGAGATGACCTTCCCCGATGGTCACAAGGAAGTCGTGCCGATGTCACGCCGTCGTGCACTGATGTCCGAGCCGGATCGCAAGCTGCGTGAGGCGGCCTTTCATGACGGGCAGAAGCCCTGGAACGATCACGCGGTGACCCTCGCTGCAGGTTTGAATGGCATCGCTGGAACGAGGCTCAGCTTGTATGGCAGCCGTGGCATCCCGCACTTCCTGGACACACCTCTCTTTGATGGCGCGATGAGCCAGAAGTCTCTCGATGCGATGATGGAGGCCATCCACACGCACATTGAGCTGCCGCGTCGTGCACTGCGCAAAGCCGCGAAGATCCAGGGCACACCAGCGTTGCACTACTTTGACCTCGAAGCCCCGCAGATCGCTGCGCCAGAGGAAAAGCCGCTCTCGTGGGACGAAGCCTGCGCGACTGTCGATAAGGCATTCAGCGCCGCGTATCCGAAGCTCGGCTCCTACTTCCGTGAAATGCTCGCCCAACAATGGATCGAGGCCCAGCCACGAGCAGGGAAGCGTCCCGGCGCATTCTGCACGGGATCACAGCTCAAGCACGAGGAGCGGGTGTACATGACCTTCCACAGCACCGTGCATGACATGGTCACACTCGCGCATGAGGTCGGTCACGCCTGGCATTCTTGCGTCCTTCGCCCGGCGCGTTCGTTTGCTGCCAACTACCCGATGACGCTTGCTGAAACGGCGTCGAACTTCGGTGAGATGATCCTGCTCAGCGGCCTCATGAATGATCCTGGCATCACCGAGGCCACGAAGGCTTATCTTCTCGATCAAGAGATGCTCCGTGCGCACGCCTACCTGATCAACATCTCCATGCGCTATGAGTTCGAGAAGTCCTTCCACACCGAGCGGGCCAGCGGCGAAGTCTCAGTGTCACGACTTCGCGAGCTGATGACTGAAGCCCAGCGCAAGCTCTACGGAGACACCCTGCTCGACGATGGCACCGACCCGATGTTCTGGGCCTACAAGATGCATTTCTTCATCACGGGCGTCTCCTTCTACAACTTCCCCTACGTCTTCGGGTATCTGCTCAGCCAGGCGCTGTTCGCCCGGTTCAAAGTCGAAGGCGCGGACTTCCTCCCACGCTATGAAGCCTTTCTCTCCATGACCGGCAGCGCCACCTGCGAAGAAGTCGTGAAGCAAACGCTCGGCGAGGATCTCACGAATCCCGAGTTCTGGGCCACGGCGCTAAAGGCCATGGAACCCTCGTTGCTGGCATATGAGGCGCTGACTTGATCCAGGTTTACTTCAGCTCAAAACCCGGAATCCCAAGCCGTTTCGCCACGCGGAGTGGTCGGCGCATGGCCTCCTCCATGCGCAGGGATTCATCGTCTCCGCGCACGTCTTTGCAGTCGGGGTGGGACTCTGGGGCGTCGATCAAACCGAGGTGATGCAGCACATGCGCGGTGCTGTGCTTATAGGGCGCGGCGCTCATCTTTTCGTTCAGACGGAAGACGAGATCCTCGAAGGATTGGAAGGCTTCGAAAAGCTTGTAAACCCGAGTATCGAAGCGGCCGGTGCCGGTCTTGAATCTCTTGTCAGCCACGCTGTCGAGCAGCCACATGTCACGCGCCGCAGCGATGAGCGGGCAGGCACTGACACCGGCGCCGATGAGCAGTGGCAGGCCGAGTCGGATGGCCGTGGCGATACCGTAATCGTCGCCGCTGTGCGGAGCGAAGGGCAGGTTCAGCCCTTTGCACATCGCCGACCAGTAGAGGAAGTGCGGCTCGTCCAGCGTACTGACTTTGCCGCCGACATACTTCGGATGATTGGCGATCTCATGCAGCAGCCAGGGCTCATACGGCGTGGCCCATGGCACAAAGGAAGGCTCCAATGCATGGGCGATGGCCGGGTGCGTGATGTGCTCGGCGATCTCAAAGTAAGCATCGCGCCGTGCCTCAGGCTCCAGGATGTTCAGCAGACGCGAGGTCATGATCATCACCTCGCCGTTGTCAT